>NZ_JACARP010000031.1:0-89741 GCF_013386595.1 Brevundimonas sp. P7753
GGGCTGTGGGGCTGGCCTGCGGGCGGGCGCTGGCGAAACGCGGCCTGTCGGTTCTGGTGCTGGAGAAGGAACCCCACATCGGCCAGGGCGTGTCCTCGCGCAATTCCGAGGTCATCCACGGCGGGCTCTATTATCCGACCGGCTCGCTGAAGGCGAAGTTCTGCGTCGAGGGGCGTCGCGCCCTCTATGACTTTCTGAGCAGCCACAAGATTGACCACTGGAAATGCGGCAAGCTGGTCGTGGCGACCGAGGAGGCCGAGGTCGAGCGCATCGAGGCCATCTTCCGGCAGGCGACGACCAACGGCGTCGAGGGGCTGGAACATCTGACCGGGGCCCAGGCGCGGGCGCTCGAGCCGGAACTGAACGCCCACGCCGCCGTCCTGTCGCCCGAAAGCGGCCTGTTCGACAGCCACGGCTATATGCTGGCCTTGCAAGGCGAGATCGAGGACGCGGGCGGATCGGTCGTGGTCTCCACGCCGTTCGAGCGTGCTGAGCCTCTGTCCGACGGCGGTTTCAGGATCACGGCGGGCGGCCCAGATTCCGGGGACGGCGGGGCGGTGCTGACGACCCGCCTGCTGGTCACGGCGCCCGGCCTGTCGGCACAGACCGTCGCCGCCGCCATCGACGGCTATCCCGCCGCCGACATTCCGGCGCGCCATCTGGGCAAGGGCGTCTATTTTCGTCTGACGGGCCCGGCGCCGTTCAACCGACTGATCTATCCGCCGCCCATTCCGGGGGCGCTGGGCACCCACTACCGCAAGGATCTGGGCGGGCAGGGGGTGTTTGGCCCCGACCTGGCCTATGTCGAGACCGAGGACTATTCCGTCGATCCGGCCAAGGCCGAGGGGTTCGCGGGCTATATCCGCCGCTTCTGGCCGGGCGTGACGGTCGAGCGGCTGACGCCCGACTACGCCGGCATCCGGCCCAAGCTGCACGGACCGGGCGAGCCGCAGCCGGACTTCCAACTGCATGGGCACGAGCATCACGGCATCGACGGCCTGATGGCCCTGTTCGGCATCGAGAGTCCGGGCCTGACCAGTTCCCTGGCCATCGGCGAGGCCGTGGCGGCGGCGCTGACCAGGGCCTGAGCGAATCACCTGGGCCAGCGAAGGGCGAGAAGGGTTGCGGTCTTGGCCACCTGAACTGGTCCGCATGACCCATAATCGGTGCGGAAACGGCCGTATTCGCTACGGAAATCGGGCCCACGCATTCAAGTGGCGCTCATCCGTCGGGCGCTCTTGAAATCGGCGACATCTTCATGCATAAGCCCGCCCTCGCGTGGCGGCTCTTATCGGGGGGCCGCCACTGTATGTTTTCGCGTCTTCACGGCGCACCGACTTAGAGATTGAGACGGACATGGCCGTTCCGAAACGCAAAGTATCCCCCTCGCGTCGCAACATGCGTCGCGCACACGACGCCCTCGGCGCCAACTCCTATGTCGAAGACAAGGACACGGGCGAGCTGAAGCGTCCGCACCACATCGACCTGAAGACCGGCACCTATCGCGGCCGTCAGGTCATCACGCCGAAGGAAGACTAGTCTTCATTACGGCCTCGGCTTCGGCCGGACGATAGATTTAACGGCGCGCGATGACATCGCGCGCCGTTTTCGTGCGTTGTGTGCGGTGAAGCTAAACCTTTGGAGCGCTCCGCATGATCCGTAACGCCGTCCTCTGTTCCGTCGCCCTGCTGGCCCTGGCCGCCTGCAACGCCCCGGAATCCGCCAAGACGCCTGAGGCGAAGGCGCCAGACGCCGCCGCGCCGGCGGCCATGGGCGACGCCGCCTACGCCAATGTGCTGACGCCGCTAGGTTATGGCCCGCTGAAGATCGGCATGACCCAGGCCGAGGCCGACGCTGCGGTCGGGCCGCCGCCCGCCAATGCCGCCGAAGCCGAACCGTCCGAGTGTCGCTACTACCATCCGCCCCGCGCCCCCGAGGGCCTGCTGGTCATGGTGGAGAACGGGGTCCTGACGCGGCTGACCGCCACCAAGGACTCGACCGTCAAGACCGAGGACGGCGTCGGCGTCGGCGATGACGGGGAACAGTTGAAGGCCCGCTACGCCGCCGCCACCGTGACGCCGCACAAGTATCAGGGCGCGCCCTCGGCCTACGTCACCCTCTGGCCGGGCAAACCTCAGCTGCAGGGCGCCTATGTCACCGACCCGACCGCGCGCGGTCTGGTGTTCGAGATCGGTGACGATGGCAAGGTGGCCTTCATCCATGCGGGCGGACCCAGCATTCAGAACGTCGAAGGCTGCAGCTGACGCTGAAAGCAGGCAAGGCGCGTCGCCCGGTGGCGATTCGGCGGCGGCTGGTCTAAACCGGCCGTCGCACCTTCTTCTCCTGACAGAGCGCCTTCCTCATGACTGACATCGCCGACATCGTCGCCCGCCAGATTCTCGACAGCCGAGGCAATCCGACGGTTGAAGTGGATGTGACCCTGGAAGACGGCAGCTTTGGCCGCGCCGCCGTGCCGTCGGGCGCCTCGACGGGCGCGCACGAAGCCGTCGAACTGCGCGACGGCGACATGGACATGTGGGGCGGCAAGGGCGTCCAGAAGGCGGTCGACGCCGTCAACGGCGAGATCTTCGATGCCCTGTCCGGCATGGACGCCGAGGACCAACGCCGTCTGGACGAAGCCCTGATCGAACTGGACGGCACCGACAACAAGGCGCGCCTCGGCGCCAACGCCATCCTCGGCGTGTCGCTGGCTGCGGCCAAGGCCAGCGCCATCAGCTCGAACCTGCCGCTGCACCGCTACATCGGCGGCGTCTCGGCCCGCGTCCTGCCGACCCCGATGATGAACATCATCAACGGCGGCGCCCACGCCGACAATCCGATCGACATCCAGGAGTTCATGATCCTGCCGACCGGCGCCGACAGCTTCTCGGACGCCCTGCGCATGGGCGCTGAAATCTTCCACGCCTTGAAGAAGGCGTTGAAGGATGCGGGCCACAACACCAACGTCGGCGACGAGGGCGGCTTCGCCCCGAACCTGGCCTCGGCCGAGGAAGCCCTGGCCTTCATCACCAAGGCTGGTCAGGCCGCCGGCTATCTGGCGGGCGAGGACTTCCACCTGGGCCTCGACGTCGCCTCGACCGAGTTCTTCAAGAACGGCAAGTACAACCTGACGGGCGAGGGCAAGGCCTTCGACGCCGACGGCATGGTCGGTTATCTGGCCGATCTGGTCGAGCGCTTCCCCATCGTCTCCATCGAGGACGGCTGCGCCGAGGACGACTTTGACGGCTGGAAGCTGCTGACGGACCGTCTGGGCGACCGCGTTCAGCTGGTCGGCGATGACTTGTTCGTGACCAACCCGCGCCGTCTGGCCGCCGGTATCGGCGAAGGCCTGGCCAACTCCATCCTGATCAAGGTCAACCAGATCGGCACCCTGTCCGAGACCCTGGACGCCGTCGATATGGCGCACCGCGCCGGCTACACCTCGGTGATGAGCCACCGTTCGGGCGAAACCGAGGACTCGACCATCGCCGACCTGGCCGTCGCCACCAACTGCGGTCAGATCAAGACCGGCTCGCTGGCTCGTTCGGACCGGACGGCCAAGTACAACCAACTGCTGCGCATCGAAGAGATGCTGGGCGACCAGGCCGCCTATTTCGGCGACGGCATGCTGCTGAAATAAACCGCCTCACAAAGATGTGCGCGGCGCCGTCTCTGAACCTCGGAGGCGGCGTTCGCAATTACGGCCAAGCTACGGTTCGTTAGGCATTTTCGGTCAGGATCGGGAAACTGTGTTCACGCTCAGAAGGAGCGTCCGTCGTGCCCGAGCAGATGAAGCCCTACCTTCCGTCCGCCTTCCTGCTGTTCCTGATCCTTTACCTGGGGGTCCAGGCCCTGACGGGGCAGCGCGGCCTGTTGAGCGGCGGCGAGCGTGACGCGCTTCTCGCCAAACGCGAGGCTCAACTGGCCCACCTGACGGAGCAACGCCGCGACCTGGAAGTGCGCGTGCGCTACCTGCGGACCGAGAGCCTGTCCAAGGATCTGCTGGAAGAGCGGGCGAGGGCGGTGCTCGGCTTTGCCGATCCGCGCGACTACGTGGTTCGCCTGAGCGCCCCTGTCGCGCACAATCCTGACGCGATCCAGACCTCCTGAACTATTGTTACAGCCAGGCCGGCGCGCTTTGCGTTTCGGGAACGAAGGCTGCTAAAGCCCCTTTCCGTAACGATAAGAGTCCCTGAAACTGGGGGCGCAGCCGGGAGATGCCGGATGGCGAAAGCCGCCGCTCATAAATCCTCGTCCAGTGCGGACGACACCAAGATTCCGAACACGCCCCAGGCTTCGAAAGAAGACCTGCTGCGCTTCTACCGCGAGATGGTCCTCATCCGCCGCTTTGAAGAGCGCGCGGGCCAGCTTTACGGCATGGGCCTGATCGGCGGCTTCTGCCACCTCTACATCGGCCAGGAGGCCGTGGCGGTGGGCGTTCAGGAGAGCGTCCAGCAGGGCCACGACAAGATCATCACCGGCTACCGTGACCACGGCCACATGCTGGCCGCCGGCATGGACCCCAACGCTGTCATGGCCGAGCTGACCGGCCGTATCGGCGGCTCGTCCAAGGGCAAGGGCGGTTCGATGCACATGTTCGACACCGCGACCGGCTTCTACGGCGGTCACGGCATCGTCGGCGCCCAGGTGGCGCTGGGCACCGGCCTGGCCTTCGCCGGCAAGTACCGCGGTGACGACAGCGTCTCCTTCGTCTACTTCGGCGACGGCGCCTCGAACCAGGGTCAGGTCTACGAGAGCTTCAACATGGCCCAGCTGTGGAAGCTGCCGGCCATCTACATCATCGAGAACAATCAGTACGCCATGGGCACGAGCATCGAACGCTCGTCGTCCACGACCGAGCTCTACATGCGCGGCGCCAGCTTCGGCATTCCGGGCGAGCAGGTCGACGGCATGGACGTCCTGGCCGTCCGTGACGCCACCGCCCGCGCCGTGGCCCGCGCCCGCGCCGGCGAAGGTCCCTACATCCTTGAGGTGAAGACCTACCGCTATCGCGGCCACTCCATGTCGGACCCGGCCAAGTACCGCACCAAGGAAGAGGTCGACGAGGTCAAGAAGACCCGCGACCCCATCGACCACCTGAAAATGCTGCTCGCCGCCGCCAAGGCGACCGAGGAAGAACTGAAGGCCATCGACAACGAGGTGAAAGCCATCGTCGCCGAAGCCGTACAGTTCGCACAGGAAAGCCCTGAGCCGGACCCGTCCGAGCTCTATACTGACGTCTACGTGGAGGCCTGATCCGTGACCGACATTCTGATGCCGGCGCTGTCCCCCACGATGGAAGAGGGCACGCTGACCAAGTGGCACATCAAGGCGGGCGACACCGTGTCGGCCGGCCAGGTGATCGCCGAGATCGAAACCGACAAGGCGACGATGGAAGTCGAAGCCGTCGATGAAGGCGAAGTGCTGGAAATCCTGGTGCCGGAAGGCTCCGAAAACGTGAAGGTCAACACGCCCATCGCGCGTCTGGCCGGCGAAGACAGCGCCCCTGCGCCTGCGTCCAAGACTGAAGCGCCCAAGGCTGAAACTGCCAAGGCCGAGGCGGCTCCCGCCGCAGCCGCCACTCCGGCTGCGCCCAAGGTCGAACTGCGCGACCCGGAAATCCCGGCTGACGCCAAGCTGGTCAAGACGACCGTGCGCGACGCCCTGCGCGACGCCATGGCCGAGGAAATGCGCCGCGACGACCGCGTCTTCCTGATCGGCGAGGAAGTCGCCCAGTATCAAGGCGCCTACAAGGTCAGCCGCGACCTGCTGCAGGAGTTCGGCGAACGCCGCGTCATCGACACCCCGATCACCGAGCACGGCTTCGCCGGTCTCGGCGTCGGCGCCGCCATGGCGGGCCTGAAGCCCATCGTCGAGTTCATGACGTTCAACTTCGCCATGCAGGCGATCGACCACATCATCAACTCGGCCGCCAAGACCCTCTATATGTCGGGCGGTCAGATCCGCGCCGACATCGTCTTCCGTGGCCCCAACGGCGCCGCCAGCCGCGTGGGCGCTCAGCACAGCCAGGACTATTCGGCCTGGTACGCTCAGATCCCAGGCCTGAAGGTCATCGCGCCCTATGACGCCGCTGACGCCAAGGGCCTGCTGAAGGCCGCCATCCGCGATCCGAACCCGGTCGTCTTCCTCGAACACGAAATGCTGTACGGCACTGAGTTCGACGTGCCGGAAGGCGATGACTACGTCCTGCCGATCGGCAAGGCCAAGGTCCGTCGCGAAGGCAAGGACGTCACCATCACGGCTCACGCCCGCATGGTCGGCTTCGCCCTCCAGGCCGCTGAGAAGCTGGCCGAGGAAGGCATCGAGGCCGAGGTCATCGACCTGCGCACCCTGCGTCCCCTCGACCACGAGACCATCGTCGAAAGCGTCAAGAAGACCAGCCGCCTGGTCTCGGCCGAAGAAGGTTGGGGCCCGATGGGCGTCGGCGCCGAGGTCGTGGCCCGCGTGATCGAACACGCCTTCGACTATCTGGATGCGCCGCCGCTGCGCGTGCACCAGGAAGACGTGCCGCTGCCCTACGCCGCCAACCTGGAAGTGCTGTCGCTTCCGGGCGTGGACAAGATCATCGCGGCTGTGAAGCAGGTGATGGCATGACCGACATCCTGATGCCCGCCCTGTCGCCCACGATGGAAGAGGGCGTCCTGGCCAAGTGGCACGTCAAGGTCGGGGACGTCGTCTCCGCTGGCGACGTCATCGCCGAGATCGAGACCGACAAGGCCACGATGGAAGTCGAGGCCGTGGATGAAGGCGAAGTCACCGACATCCTGGTCGCCGAAGGCACGGAAGGCGTGAAGGTCAACACCCCGATCGCTCGCCTCAAGGCTGAAGGCGGCGCTGCTGCTCCCGCGCCTGCGGCCAAGACGGAAGAAGCCCCCAAGGCCGAAGCCGCACCGGCCAAGGCTGAGGCGCCCAAGGCTGCAGCGCCTGCCGCTCCGGCCCCCGCTGCGCCGAAGTCGGACAGCGGAGAGCGCATCTTCTCTTCGCCTCTGGCCCGTCGCATCGCTGCCCAGAACGGCGTCGACCTGAAGGCGATCAAGGGCACCGGCCCGCACGGCCGCATCGTCAAGCGCGACGTTGAAGGCGCGACCCAAACCGCTGGAAAGGGCGCGGCCCAACCCGCCTCCTCGACGGCGCCCGCCGCCGCGACCTCGGGCATCGCCCCGCGTCAGGCCCAGTCGCTGGCCCAGATGGGCATCCCGGACGGCAGCTACGACCTGATCCCGCTGGACGGGATGAAGAAGGCCGTGGCGCGTCGCATGGTCGACAGCATCCAGAACGTCCCGCACTTCCCGCTCTTCATCGACGTCGAGATCGACCAGCTGATGGCCGTCCGCGCGAAGGTGAACAAGATGCTGGAGCCGCAGGGCATCAAGGTCTCGGTCAACGACTTCGTCATCAAGGCCGCCGCCCTGGCGCTGAAGATGGTGCCGGAGGCGAACGCCTCCTACACGCCGGAAGGCATCGCCATGCACCACAACGCCGATGTCTCGATGGCGGTGGCGATTGACGGCGGCCTGATCACCCCGATCATCAAGAAGGCCGAGACCAAGGGCCTGGCGCAGATCGCGACCGAGTCCAAGGACCTGGCCAAGCGCGCCCGCGAACGCAAGCTGAAGCCGGAAGAGTTCCAGGGCGGCACCTTCTCGGTGTCCAACCTGGGCATGTTCGGCATCAAGCAGTTCACCTCGATCATCAATGAGCCGCAGGGCTGCATCATGAGCGTGGGCGCCGGTGAGCAACGTCCGGTCGTCAAGGACGGGCAACTGGCCGTGGCCACCGTCATGACCGTGACCCTGACCTGCGATCACCGCGTGGTTGATGGCGCGACGGGCGCTCGCTTCCTGCAAGCGTTCAAGCCGCTGATCGAAGACCCCGTGGCGATGCTGGCCTAGGGGAGCGGAAGTCATGACTTCGGTCTATGACTTCTCCGCCCGCGCCATCGACGGCACGGACGTATTGCTGGACCGCTATCGCGGACAGGCGCTGCTGATCGTCAATACGGCGTCCAAGTGCGGCTTCACTGGTCAGTATGACGGGCTTGAGAAGCTGCATCGGGACTTCGCCGACGCGCCGTTCGAGGTGCTGGGCTTTCCCTGCAACCAGTTCGGCGCGCAGGAGCCGGGCAGGGCGGCGGAAATCGCCGCCTTCTGCGCCACCAGCTTCGACGTGACCTTTCCCCTGTTCGACAAGGTGGAGGTCAACGGGCCGAACCGGCACCCCCTCTATGCCTGGCTGACCCAGCAGAAGCGCGGCTTCCTCGGCTCCCAGGCCATCAAGTGGAACTTCACCAAGTTCCTGACCGACCGCGAAGGCCGCGTCGTCGCGCGCTACTCGCCCCAGACTGAACCCGCGGCCATCAAGGCCGACATCGAGAAGTTGATCTGACCATGGCTGCTGAATTCGATCTCGTCGTCATCGGTTCGGGCCCCGGCGGTTACGTCGCGGCGATCCGCGCCAGCCAACTGGGCCTGAAGGTCGCCATCGTCGAGCGCGAGAGCCTGGGCGGCATCTGCCTGAACTGGGGCTGCATCCCGACCAAGGCCCTGCTGAAGTCGGGCGAGAAGTTCGAGAGCCTGTCGCACCTCAAGGAATACGGCCTGTCCGCCTCGGGCGCCGCCTTCGACTTCGACGCCATCATCCAGCGCTCGCGCGGGGTCGCGGCGACGATGAACAAGGGCGTCGCCTATCTGATGAAGAAGAACAAGATCGAGGTGATCGAAGGCTCGGCCACGCTCGAAAAGGGCGCTGCGGCGCCCAAGGTCGTCGTCGCCCTGAAGGCCGGCGGCACGCGCGCCATCGAAGCCAAGACCGTCATGCTGGCCGTCGGCGCCCGCGCCCGCGCCCTGCCGCAAATCGGTCTGGAAGCGGACGGCGACAAGATCTGGGCCTACCGCGACGCCCTGGCCCCCAAGACACTGCCCAAGACCTTCGTCGTCATCGGCTCGGGCGCCATCGGCATCGAGTTCGCCAGCTTCTATCGCGCCCTGGGCGCCGAGGTGACGGTCGTCGAAGCCGTCGATCGCATCATGCCGGTCGAGGACGAAGAGGTGTCCAAGGCCGCTCAGAAGTCGTTCGAGAAGCGCGGCATCAAGTTCAAGATCGGCGCCAAGGTCACGAAGGTGTCCAAGGATTCCAAGGGTGTGAAGGTCGCTGTTGAAGTGAACGGCAAGGCCGAGACGCTGGAAGCCGAGGTCTGCATCTCGGCCGTCGGCATCACCGCCAACACCGACGGCATCGGCCTGGAGGCGCTGGGCGTCGAACTGGACCGCGGCCACATCAAGACCGACAGCCACTGCCAGACCAACGTCAAGGGCCTCTACGCCATCGGCGACTGCGCCGGCGCGCCCTGGCTGGCGCACAAGGCGTCGCACGAAGGCATCCACGCCGCCGAGCACATCGCCGCCTACAAGACCCCCAACGTCCATTCGCCTATCGCCGGCTGCACCTACGCCCAGCCGCAGGTGGCCTCGGTCGGCGTCACCGAGCAGGGCGCCCGCGCCGAGAAGCGCGAGGTCAAGATCGGCCGCTTCCCCTTCCGCGTGAACGGCAAGGCCGTGGCGGCGGGCGAGGTCGACGGCTTCGTCAAGGTCATCTTCGACGCCCAGACCGGCGCCCTGATCGGCGCCCACATGATCGGCCACGAAGTGACCGAGATGATCCAGGGCTACGTCACCGCCATCGCCATGGAAGCGACCGAGGAAGACATCCACGGCATCGTCTATCCGCACCCGACCATGTCAGAAGCCATGCACGAAGCTGCTCTGGACGCCTATGGCCGCGTGATCCACATCTGATCCGGTTGTTAGAAAATCTGAACTGTGGCTAAGAGGGTCGCCCTCTTCTCCACGGTTCGGAACTTCCATGATCGTCGCGCCTGATGTTCTCGGCCTGATCGGCAATACGCCTCTGGTGCGCCTTAAGCGCGCGTCGGAGCTGACGGGCTGTGAGATCCTCGGCAAGGCCGAGTTCATGAATGTCGGCGGCTCGATCAAGGACCGGGCGGCGCTCAGCATCATTCGCAAGGCGCGGGCGTCCGGCGCGCTGAAGCCCGGCGGCGTCATTGTCGAGGGCACGGCGGGCAACACCGGCATCGGCCTGGCCTTGGTCGGGGCCGCCCTGGGCCACCCGGTCGTCATCGTCATGCCGCGCAGCCAGACGGACGAGAAGAAGCGGGCGGTCCGTCTGCACGGCGCCCGTCTGATCGAGGTCGATCCGGCCCCCTTCGCCAGCCCGAACCACTTCGTCGCCTATTCCCGCCGCTTGGCCGAGGAACTGAACGAAAGCGAGCCGAACGGCGCATTCTACGCCGATCAGTTCGACAACCTGGCCAATCGCGAAGCTCACTATGAAGGCACCGCGCCGGAAATCTGGAAACAGACCGACGGAAACATCGACGGCTTCATCTGCGCCGCCGGCTCCGGCGGCACCCTGGCCGGTTGCGCTGCATATTTGCGGGAGCAGAAGCCCGAGGTCCGCATCGGTCTGGCCGACGTTCCGGGCGCGGCCCTCTACAGCTGGTTCACCGAGGGCGTGCTGAAGGGCGAAGGCTCCTCGATCACCGAGGGCATCGGCGTCAACCGCATCACCGGCAATCTGGAGGGGCTGGCGGTCGATCATCCCTATCGGATCGAAGACGCCGAGTTCCTGCCCATCCTGTTCGATCTGGTGAAGCATGAGGGCCTGTCACTGGGCCCGTCCAGCGGTGTCAACATCGCCGGGGCCATCCGCATGGCGCGTGACCTGGGACCCGGCAAGACCATCGTCACCGTCCTGTGCGATGCAGGGCAGCGCTACGCCAGCAAGGTCTATGACCCCGCCTTCCTGACCGCGCGCGGCCTGCCGACGCCGGAATGGCTGAACCGATGAGCCGCAAGAAGGCCGTCGCCGTCGAGAGTCGTATCCCGCCTCTGAACGCCTTGAAGGCGTTCGAGGCCGCCGCGCGGCGCCTGAACATCACCCGCGCCGCCGAGGAACTGTCGGTCACGCCCGGCGCTATCAGCCAGCAGATCCGCATTCTTGAGGAACATGCGGGCGCGCCCCTGTTCCACCGCGAGGGGCGTCAGATCGCCCTGACCGACCTGGGCGCTGAGCTCTATCCGCTGCTGCACGACGGCTTCGACTATCTGAAGCGGGCAGGGGACCTGCTTTACCGTCCCGACCGTCGCCATGCCCTGGCCGTCAGCGTCCCGCCGTCCTTCGCCGCCAAATGGCTGGCCCCACGCATCGCCCGTTTCGCGGCGGCGCATCCGGAGGTCGAGGTGTGGATGTCGGCGGATATGCGGCTGGCCGATGTCGGCGGCGGTCGCGTGGACGTGGCCGTCCGCTACGGTCGAGGCGACTATTCCGGCGTGCGGTCCGAGCGTCTGCTGTCAGCCGATGTCACCCCCGTGTGCAGTCCGGCCCTGTTGACCGGACCCAGGGCTCTGAGACGTCCGACCGACCTGGCGCAGCACGTCCTGATCCACCTGCGCGCCGGCGAACTGGAAGAACCGCGCCCCGACTGGGCGACCTGGCTGAAGGCGAGGGGCGTGGATCAGGTCGACGCCACGGCGGGGCCGCGTTTCGATCAGACGGCCCTGGCTATCGAGGCCGCCGCCCATGGTCAGGGCGTGGCCCTGGCGCCCTATGCCTTCGTGGCTGACGATCTGGCGTCGGGGCGGCTGGTGTCGCCCTTCGCCGACGGGGCTCTGACGACGGAGATGGCCTATCACGTCCTGACCCGCCGCAGCGGCGTGTCCGAACCCGCCCGCGCCTTCGTCCGCTGGATGAAGGCCGAGGTCCAGGCGGCGGAACAGCGTGTGGACGATCTCTGATCGCCAACCTGTCCGATTTGTAACTTGAAGATCGGGCGTTGAATCCGTCAGCGTAAAGCACCTTTTACACGCGGGGGCGCTTCATGCTGACGATCAACAATCTTGTCCATGTCTACGGCAACGGGACACGGGCCCTGGACGACGTCAGCCTGACGATCCCGACGGGGATGTTCGGCCTGCTGGGCCCGAACGGCGCAGGCAAGTCGACGCTGATGCGGACCATCGCCACGCTGCAAACCCCGACCTCGGGCGAGATCCGCTTCGGCGACATCGACGTGATTCGCCAGCCCGAACAGCTGCGCCGCACGCTCGGCTATCTGCCCCAGGATTTCGGCGTCTATCCGCGCGTCTCGGCCTACGACATGCTCGACCACATGGCGGTGCTGAAGGGCATCGCCGACGGCAAGGAGCGCAAGCAGACGGTCGAGGCCCTGCTGAACCAGGTTAATCTGTGGAGCGTCCGCAAGAAGGCCCTGGCTGGTTTCTCGGGCGGGATGCGCCAGCGTTTCGGCATCGCCCAGGCCCTGATCGGCAACCCGCGCCTGATCATCGTCGATGAGCCGACCGCGGGCCTGGACCCGGAGGAGCGCAACCGCTTCCTCAACCTGCTGGCCGAGATCGGCGAGAACGTGGTGGTCATCCTGTCGACCCACATCGTCGAGGATGTGGCCGACCTGTGCCCGCGCATGGCGGTGCTGGCGGGCGGCAAGATTCAGCTGGAAGGCGCGCCGCTGGAGCTGATGAAGCAGATGTCCGGCCGCGTGTGGAAGAAGGCCATCGCCAAGGAGGCGCTGCCGGAACACCGCGCCCGCTTCGAGGTCATCTCGACGCGCCTGTTCGCGGGTCAGACCGTGATCCACGTCCTGGCCGACGCCCAGCCGGGCGAGGGCTTCGAGCCGGCCTCGGGCGGTCTGGAGGACGTCTATTTCTCGACCCTGGCCGCCTCGCGCCGCCCGGCCGTCGCTCAAGCCGCCTGAGGCCCGGATCATGTTCGGGAAAGTCGCGGCCTTCGAGTTCCGCTATCAGCTTCGCCAGCCCGCCTTCTGGGTCATCTCCATCCTCTTCTTCCTGCTGAGCTTCGGCCTGGTCGCCAGTCCGAACGTCAGCCTGGGCACAGGCGGCAACGTCTTCAAGAACGCCCCTTATGCGATCGCTCAGGCCCATCTGGCCTTCAACCTCTTCTTCATGCTGGCGACGACGGCCATTGTCGCCAACGTCGTGGTGCGTGACGCCACGACCGGCTTCGGCCCCATGATCCGGGCCAGCCGGTTGTCCAAGTTCGACTACCTCTACGGTCGCTTCCTCGGCGCCTTCGCCGTGGTGACCCTGGCCTTCCTGTCGGTCGCCCTGGGCATCCTGATCGGCACGTTGATGCCTTGGGTGGACAAGGAGACGGTCGGGCCGTTCCGTCCGCTGGACTACCTCTACGGTTTCGTCGTCATGGGCCTGCCGGGCCTGCTGTTCAGCTCGGCGGTCTTCTTCACCCTAGCGACCGTCACGCGCTCGATGATGGCCACCTATGTCGGCGTCGTCGGGGTCTTCATCCTGTATATGACGACCACCTCGGTGTTCGGCTCCAAGCCGGAGCTGGAGACCCTGGTGGCCTGGCTGGAGCCCTTCGGCGCCGGCGCCTATGGCCTGGCGACCAAGTATTGGACGGCGGCCGAGCGCAACACGATCAACGCGCCCCTGACCGGCCTGCTGCTGGGCAACAAGCTGCTATGGCTCGGCGTCAGCCTGGCCTTCCTCGCCGCCGCCTGGCCCCTGTACAATCCGTCGCCGCGTGGTTCGAAGCTGCGCAAGCAGGAAAAGCTGAAGGCCCTGGCCGAAGCCTCGCCCGACACGACGGCGCCGGTCGCGCCGCTGGCTCAGCCCTCCTACGGCTTCAAGGCCGGTTGGACCCAGCTGATCTCGCGCACCGCCTTCGAGATGAAGGCCGTGTTCAAGAGCCCGGCCTATTTCGTCATGCTGGCGCTGGGCTTCGCCTTCGGCATCGCCGTCCTGCTGTTTGCGGGCGAGCTATATGGCGCGCCGGTCCTGCCGGTGACGCGGGTGGTGATCGAGACCCTGGGCGGCTCGTTCGGCCTGATCGTCATGATCATCTCGATCTACTATTCCGGCGAACTGGTCTGGCGCGACCGCGAGCGTCGCACGCATGAGATCATCGATTCCACGGCGACGCCCGACTGGACCTTCCTGCTGCCCAAGACCCTGGCCCTGATCCTGGTGCTGGTCTCGACCCTGCTGGCCGCATCGCTGGCCGGCATGATCGTGCAGACGATCAAGGGCTACACCAACTACGAGATCGGCAAATACCTGTTCTGGTATGTCGTGCCCCAGTCCATCGGCTTTGCGCTGACGGCGGTGCTGGCCATTGTCGTCCAGTCGCTGTCGCCGAACAAGTTCGTCGGCTGGGCCATCATGGTGGTCTATCTGATCTCGACCATCGTCCTGTCCAACATGGGCTTCGACCACGTTCTCTATCGCTATGGCGCAGGGACGGGGATGCCGCTGTCGGACATGAACGGCCTGGGCAAGTTCGCCGGCTATGCGGCGTGGATGCAGGCCTATTGGTCGGCCTTCGCCATCGTCCTGCTGGTCATCGCCTATGGCCTGTGGCGTCGCGGGGCGGAGACGCGCTTCATGCCGCGCCTGAAGCGTCTGCCGCGTCGCCTGATGGGGCCTGCGGGCGTCATCGGCGGCGTCGCCCTGACGGCCTTCGTGGCCCTGGGCGTCTACGCCTTCATCAACACCAACGTCTGGAACGAGTACCGCACCCAGAATCAGCAAGAGCAGCTGATGGCGGACTATGAAAAGACCCTGCTGAAGTACGAAAAGACGCCCCAGCCCGAGATCACCGACGTCAAGCTGGACCTGGACCTCTACCCGCACCAGCCGCGCCTGACGACCAAGGGCAGCTATGTCATCCAGAACCAGACGGGCGCGCCTCTGAATGAGGTTCACCTGCGCTGGAACTACGGTCTGAAGATCGCCAGCCTGGATGTGCAGGGCGCGACCCTGGCCAAGGAATGGCCGCAGTTCGAGTACCGCATCTATCGCTTCGCCACGCCGATGCAGCCGGGCGAGAAGCGCACCATCGCCTTTGAAACGGTGCTGGAGCAGCGCGGCTTCAAGAACAGTGGCGACACGACCCGGATCGTCGACAACGGCACCTTCGTCAACAACGGCGAGTTCGCCCTGACCATCGGCATGGGCCGCGACGGCCTGCTGTCCGACCGGGCCAAGCGCCGCAAGCACGGCCTGCCGCCTGAGCTGCGCATGGCCAAGCTGGAGGACGTCAGCGCCCAGAACCAGAACTACATCGGCACGGGCTGGGTCAACGCCGACATCACCGTGACCACGGTCGCCGATCAGACGCCGATCGCGCCGGGCTACAAGGTGTCGGACGTGACCAAAGACGGCCGCCGCACGGCCCGCTTCGTCACCGAGGCGCCGGTGCTGAACTTCTTCTCGGTCCAGTCCGCCGACTATCAGGTGGCCAAGGAGCAGCACGGCCCCATCGAACTGGCCGTCTATTACCACAAGGGTCACGAGCAGAACGTGGCGCGGATGCTGGCCGGGATGAAGGCGTCGCTGGACTACTACGGCACGGCCTTCAGCCCCTATCAGTTCCGTCAGGCCCGGATCATCGAGTTCCCGGCCTATGCCAGCTTCGCTCAGGCCTTCGCCAACACCATGCCCTACTCGGAAGGCCTCGGCTTCATCGCCGACCTGAGCGACGAGGAGAAGATCGACTACGTCACCTATGTCACCGCTCACGAGGTCGGGCATCAGTGGTGGGCGCACCAGGTGATCGGCTCGGACCAGCAGGGCTCGACCCTGCTATCGGAATCCCTGGCGCAATATTCGGCGTTGATGGTGATGGAGAAGCTGTACGGACCCGACAAGATCCGTCGCTTCCTCAAGTACGAACTGGACCGCTACCTGCGTTCGCGCGGCATGGAACGGCTGGAGGAGATGCCGCTGATCCGGGTCGAGAACCAGCAGTACATCCACTATCAGAAGGGGGGGCTGGTCCTGTACCTGCTGCGTGATCAGATCGGCGAGGAGGCGGTCAACCGCGCCCTGCGTCGGGTGCTGGCGCAGTACGCCTTCAAGTCCGCGCCCTATCCGCGCTCGCTGGATCTGGTCAACGCCATCCGGGCCGAGGCGCCGGCGGACAAGCAGGCCCTGATCACCGACCTGTTCGAAAAGATCACCCTGTATGACGTGAAGACCAAGTCGGTCACGGCGACCAAGCGCGCCGACGGCAAGTGGGACGTCGCCCTGACGGTCGAGGCCCGCAAGCTCTACGCCGACGGCAAGGGCGAGGAGACCGAAGCCCCGTTGAACGAGACCTTCGATGTCGGCCTGTTCTCCGCTGAACCCGGCAAGGGCGCGTTCGACCAGAAGTCGGTCATGTTGATGGAGCGTCGCCCCCTGGGCAGCGGAACCCAGGTCTTCCGCTTCGTCACGACCGAGAAGCCGGCCTTTGCGGGGATTGACCCCTACAATCGCTGGATCGACCGCAACTCGGACGACAACGTCAAACCTGTGACGTGACCGCCGCGCCGGGAGAATACCGGCCAGGCGTGAAGGGGGGAGGGCGCGCGCTCTCCCCCTTTTTTCTTGCGCATTACCGCACGCCAATCCGCCCGCTGGGACACGCCATCCAGCGCTCCTCATGCACAACGGCGCGCGCCAATCCCGGTAAAAACCTGGGATTGCGGGATTATCGATGGGATCGACGCGCCTGAGGCGTCGGAGGGATCAGACTGGCGGCTGTCTTTGACATTCCCGCCCGCCGCCGCCCGCTCAGGGCCGTGGCCTCCACCGAGGCTCAAGCCGCTTCGTCCGCATGGGCGGTCGCGCGCGGCGCCCATTGCACCAATTGCACTGTTTTTTTCTGATCAGCGTGCAATCCGGCTTCGACGGAGCACAGACCCGGCCCCAGGCTCAAAGCAAGGCTGGCCTGATGTTAGATAAGGATTTTTGAGGAAATACAGATCCCTGGGGCGGGGCGCGCCATTTCCCTCGACTGAAGAAAATGGCGCGAGTGACGGGACTCGAACCCGCGACCTCCGGCGTGACAGGCCGGCACTCTAACCAACTGAGCTACACCCGCATTCCCCTCCGCGAGGAGGAGAAGAGGGCGATTAAGGGCGACTCACGACGCGGTCAAGCGCCGAACGTTCGCCCTGCTGAAAAAGGTCACGCGGCTCCATGACGGCGCACGGACGCACAGCGAGCGGGCTGATGATCGGAATAAAATGAGCGAGGGCGTCTTGGCGACGGGCGGGGCGCGCCATTTCCTTCGACTGAAGAAAATGGCGCGAGTGACGGGACTCGAACCCGCGACCTCCGGCGTGACAGGCCGGCACTCTAACCAACTGAGCTACACCCGCATTCCCCTCCGCGAGGAGGAGAAGAGGGCGATTAAGGGCGACTCATGATCCGGTCAAGCGCAATGTATGAAAGGGCTGAAAATAGCCGAGAATTCAGCTTCTAGCGCCCGCAGTCGAGGCCAGGGGCGTCGGGCGCCGCCTGCGCGCCCAGGCCCAGAGCCTTCTGCATGAAGATCACGTCGCGCCAGGCGTCGAACTTCCATCCGGCGGCGTGGAATACGCCGACATGTTCGAAGCCGGCTGCGGCGTGCAGGGCGATGGAGCCGGCGTTGGCGCTGTCGCCGATCACCGCCACCATCTGCCGCATTCCCATAGCCTCGCACGCGCCCAACAGGGCCTCCAGCAGGGCCTTGCCCACGCCGCGCCCGCGAAACGCCTCTGCCACATAGATCGAGTCCTCGACCATGTAGCGATAGGCGGCGCGCAGGCGGTAGGGCCCGGCGTAGGCGTAGCCCGCGACCTGACCGTCGATCTCGGCGGTCAGGACGGGCAGGCCCAGCCTCGCGGGCGCAGCCAGCCGCGCCCGCATCTCATCGACTGAGGGGACGTCCAGCTCGAACGTCCCCGTGCCGTGCAGCACGCTGTCGGCGTAGATGGCGCTGACAGCCGCCAGATCGGCTTCCGCAAACGGCCGAACGATCACGCCTTCTGCCAGCCCTTGTCCACGGCCCAGACGGCGAAGGCGTAGTCGTGGGCCACGTCCTTCAGATAGTCGAAGCGGCCCGACGAGCTGAAGTGACCCGCCGTCATGTTGATCTTCAGCAGGACCGGATTGCCCGATGTGGTCGCGGGCCGCAGCTTGGCCACCCACTTCTCCGGCTCCCAATAGGTGACGCGCGGGTCGGACAGGCCGCCGGTCGCCAGCACCGCCGGATAGGCCTTGGCCTCGATCTGGTCATAGGGGCTGTAGCTGTACATGTAGTCGTAGGCGGCGGCGTCCTCGATCGGATTGCCCCACTCGGGCCATTCCGGCGGCGTCAGCGGCAGGCTGGTGTCGCTCATGGTGTTGATCACGTCGACGAAGGGCACGCTGCCGATCACGCCGGCCCACAGGTCGGGCCGCATATTGGTGACGGCGCCCATCAGCAGACCGCCCGCCGACCCGCCCTGGGCCACGATCTTGCCCGCCTTCGCATAGTTGCGTTCGATCAGGTGCTCGGTGCAGGCGATGAAGTCGGTGAAGGTGTTCTTCTTGGTCATCCGCCGGGCGCTGAGGAACCAGTTCCAGCCCTTGTCCGAGCCGCCGCGGATGTGGGCGATGGCGTAGATGAAGCCGCGGTCCACCAGCGACAGTCGGTTGGTCGAGAAGCTGGCCGCCATGGGGATGCCGTAGGAGCCGTAGCCGTAGAGCAACAGGGGCGCCGAGCCGTCGACCGGCGTGTTCTTGCGGCGCAGCACCGTCACCGGCACCAGTTGGCCGTCCGAGGCCGGGGCGTTCAGCCGCTCGACCACATAGTCGGCGGGGTTATGGCCCGAGGGCACTTCCTGAACCTTGCGCAGGGTCCGCTCGCGCGTCTTCAGGTCGTAGTCATAGGTCGAGGTCGGCGTGGACGGCGAGTTGTAGCCATAGCGCATGACCGTGGTGTCGAACTCCGTCGCCCCGCCCAGCGAGAGGGCGTAGGCGGGCTCGTCCACGGCGATCTCATGCTCGGCGCCGGCCCGGTCGCGGATGACGATCTTCGTATTGGCGTCGGCCCGCTCCTGACGGCCCAGATAGTCCTTCACCAGGGCCACGCCCTCGATGAAGCGGCCCGGCGTGTGAGGGATCAGATCCTTCCAGTTGGCTCTGGCCGGGGCGTCGGTCGGCGCCTCGACCACCTTGAAGTCGATGGCGTCGTCGGCGTTGGTGCGGATCACCCAGCGGTCGCCCCAGTGGTCCAGATCATACAGGCGGCCGACGTGGCGCGGCTCGACCACCACGGGCGTCGCAGTCGGGTCCGAGCCCGGAATGATGCGGCCTTCCGAGGTTTCCTGATTGCCGATGCCGATGATGATGAAGGCGTCGTCCGAGGTGCGGCCGACGCTCTGGAACATGCCGTCGTCGGTTTCCTCATAGACCAGGGTGGTCTCGCCGCCGCGCGCCGGGCGGCGGAAGATCTTGTCCGGGCGGCCGTTGTTGTCGCGGTTGGTCCAGAAGATCCACTGGCTGTCCGGCGAGAAGGTGAAGTTCTCGGTCGCCGATTCGATGGGGTCGGGCAGGACCTCCCCGGTCGCCAGGTCCTTGACGTAGATCTTGAAGACCTCGGAGCCCTGCGCGTCCTCGGCATAGGCGAACAGGGCATGGTCGGGGCTGTGCTCCACCGCCGAGACCTCCGAATAGGCCTTGCCCTCGGCCAAGGCGTTGCAGTCCAGCAGGAGTTGAGGCGTCGGTACCTTGATGAAGCTCTTGGTCACTGGCTGGCCGTCGACCATCCAGGTCCCCTGGCGCTCGACCCGCATATAACGCGGATGCTGCTCGCCGGTGCGGTACTCGGTGAAATACTCCCAGGCGCCGTCGGCGGCGGGGACAGAGCTGTCGTCTTCCTTGATGCGGCCCTTCATCTCCTCGAACATCGCGGCCTGGAGCGGCAGGGTCGAGGCCATCATGGCCTCGCGATAGGCGTTCTCGGCGGTCAGGTGTTCCTTGACGTCGGCCTTGATCAGCGAGGGGTCGCGCAGCACGGCCTGCCAGTTGTCGTCCTTCATCCACTGATAGTCGTCGACGCGGACGCGGCCCAACTGCTCGATGCGGACGGGGACCTTCTTGGCGACGGGCGGTTGGGGCAGGGACATCGAGGCTCCGGTAGTCGAACGGGCGAGTGCAGGGGAGGCGGCGGCGAGGCCGACGGCGGCGGTCGAGGCGATCAGTTCGCGGCGATTCATCAATAGGCTCCCCAATGGTTCGGGCGGACCTTGTGCCCGCCGACGGGCGGCGTCAAATGGCGACATGATCTCTCAGGATGTTCCGCCCGCTCCGCCCGCCGCTGTCGCGCCCGCCCCGTGGGACCTGACCGTCGGCCTGATCAACGCCACGGTGCAGATCGACCAGCCTTTGGACCAGAGCACGCGAAAGGTCGGCACCGGCTTCCTGATTTCCGCCCCCCGACCTGACGGTACGCCGCGCGTGGTGCTGGTCACCGCCGCCCACGTCCTGAACGTCATGCCGAGTGCCGAGGCGCGCATCGGCTGGCGAACGCCCGAGGCAGACGGGGCCTGGAAGTTCACGCCCGCGAACCTGCCGATCCGCGATGCCGTGGGGGCGCCGCTATGGACGCAGCACCTCGAGCGCGACGTGGCGGTCATGGAGATCGCTGCGCCCGCCGCCTTCGCCCAGGCGGCTATCCCTCTGGGCTGGCTGGCGGACGAGAATACGTTCGACCAGTGGCGCGTGGGGCCGGGCGACGAACTGATGGCGCTGGGCTATCCTCATGGGCTGTCAGCCAACAAGGCGGGCTTTCCGATCCTGCGCCTGGGCCGGATCAGTTCCTGGCCGCTGACGCCGATCCGCCACTTCCCCATCTTCCTGCTGGATTTCGCGGTGTCCCAAGGCAACTCCGGCGGGCCGGTCTTCTGGACGCCCGCCGTGGACCGCCTGCCGGGCGCGCCGACGCCGGATCACCCCTACATCGCCGGAGTGTTGGTGCAGGAAGTTCAGGGCGGCGGCGAGGGGCTAGAACTGGGCGTCGTCGCCCACGCCCAGTATGTGCGCGAGGCGATTGCGCTGCTGGACGCACCCCGTCCCTAGAGCCCGGACGCGCACTCATAGCGGGCGCAGTATCGGCGGCGAAGTTCGGCGTCGGCGGCGTGTCGGTCGAACTGGTCCGCGCTGGCCGCCGCAAACCGCCTGCTCCAGGTTTCCTCGTCAAGCGGCCGGGTCGGCGGCATTTCAGGGAGCCCGACCTCGGCCAGCAGGCGTGCGGCGGCGACGGTGAAGATCGCCTGCGTCTTCTGACGATCCGGATACAGTTCGCCGATCCATTCCGTCACGACGGCGCGGCGGTCAGGCGGGAGATCCTCCAGCCCGAAACGCGCGAGAAGGGGTCTCCGAGAAGTCGTCCGTACCGCCCAGCGCTGCGCGGAAGCTTGCTGACCAGCGGTGGGCTCGGGGCCTGTCCAGGGGGCAGGTTTTGTGGACGGCGTCCTCGCCGACATGTGGAACGGGAGGCGGACCTGGATTCGGCTGGGTTCCGAAGTTCCGTCCCCCGTTCGCGGGGCGAGGACGCCGCGCTGGACCACACGCACGGCTTCGCGGCCAAAGCCCAGGTCGGCGGGCTTCTCCGACATGGCGGTGCAGGCTGACAGGGCGCCTGTGGGCAGGGCTTCACACTGCACAATGACGTGGCCCTCCGCCCGGATGATAGCGGCGAAACGCGGATAGTCGGCGGCCGTCGCAACGGGCGCGGAGACCCAGATGGGGTTCACCACCTTCGGGTCTTCGCCGGCTAAGGCGACGCTGATTAAAAGGGCGGCGATCAAGGGCATGAAGCTTCCTTCAGGCCGAAGCGTCGCACGCCCCCGCCGAACGTCAACCCGCCAGAGCTTCGGCGCTCAGCCCTTGCAGAAGCTCACCGCCCTGACCCACGGCGGCCAGGCGGCTGGAGACGTGGCCCAGGACGTTGGCGGCGTAGAGCTCGTAGAGGTCCAGTTTGCCTTGCAGCCAGACGGGATCGCCGTTCCCGGCGTCCAGGCGGGCCTTGGCGGCCAGAGCGCCCTTGGCCAGCATCCAGCCGCCGACCACGTCGCCCATCAGTTTCAGATAGGCGTCGGCGCCGGCCAGAACGTCGGCAGCCCGCGCTGCGTCGGCCTTGGCGTCCAGCAGCCACAGGGTGGCGTCCTCGACGGCCTCGATGGCCGTGGCGAGACGTTCGACCGGCTTGCCGACATAGAGGCGGTCGATGTCGATCAGGGTCGCCTTCATCTCGGCGATCAGACCGTGGGCCGACTCGCCGCCGTCCATCGACAGCTTGCGGCCTACCAGGTCCATGGCCTGGATGCCGTTGGTGCCTTCGTAGATCGGGGTGATGCGGGAGTCGCGGTAGTATTGGGCCGCGCCGGTCTCCTCGATGAAGCCCATGCCGCCGTGGACCTGGACGCCCAGCGAGGCGACTTCGCAGCCGATGTCGGTGGACCAGGCCTTGGCGATGGGGGTGAACAGGTCTTCGCGGCCCTTCCAGGCCTTGCGCTCGGCCTCGGTGGCGGCGTGCTTGGCCAGGTCGGCGGCGACGCCGGTGGACAGGCAGATGGCGCGAGCGGCGGCGATCTTGGCCTTCATGACGCCGAGGGTGCGGCGCACGTCGGGGTGGTCGAAGATGGGGGCGTTCTTCTCGCCGGTCCAGACGCTGCGGCCCTGACGGCGGTCCAGGGCATAGGCCAGGGCGTGCTGATAGGCGCGCTCGGCGATGCCGACGCCCTCGACGCCGACGGCCAGGCGGGCGGCGTTCATCATCACGAACATATGGGCCAGGCCCTCGTTCGGACGGCCGACCAGTTCGGCGCGAGCGCCCTCATAGGACATGACGCAGGTGGGCGACGCGTGGATGCCCAGCTTGTGCTCGACCCCGACCGGGTGGAAGGCGTTGCGTTCGCCCAGCGACCCGTCGGCGTTGACCGCGAACTTGGGCGTCAGGAACAGGCTGATGCCCTTGGGCCCGGCGGGGGCGTCGGGCAGGCGGGCCAGAACCAGGTGAATGATGTTGTCCGTGGCGTCGTGGTCGCCCCAGGTGATGAAGATCTTCTGGCCGTTCAGGGCATAGGTCCCGTCGCCGTTCGGCGTGGCCGTGGTGGTCAGGGCGCCCAGGTCCGAACCGGCGTGCGGCTCGGTCAGGACCATGGCCCCGGTCCATTCGCCGCTGACCAGCTTGGTCAGGTAGGTGGTCTTCTGGTGCTCGGTGCCGACGGCTTCCAGCGCCTCGATGGAGGCCAGGGACAGCATGGGGCAGAGGCCAAACGCCATGTTGGCGGCGTGGACGGTTTCATAGGCCGCCAGTTCCAGCGCCTTGGGCAGGGCCTGGCCGCCGGCCTCGACCGAGGCGGTCAGGCTGGTCCAGCCGCCTTCGGCGAACTGCTTGTAGGCGTCCACGAAGCCGGGGGCGGCGGTGACGGCGCCGTTGGCGTACTTGGCGCCGGCCAGATCGCCGGGGCGGTTCAGCGGGGCCAGCACCTGTTCCGAGAACTGACCGGCGGCCTCCAGCACCGCGCCCATGACGTCGGCGTCGTAGTCGGCGAAGGCGCCGGTGGCGGCGACCTGATCAATGCCGGCGACGGCTTCCAGGGCGAAGGCGAGGTCACGGACGGGGGCGCGGTAGCTCATGGCGGTCTCCAGGAATCTTCAACATGCTTCTGACGCCCCAGACGCGGATGATGCAAGGGCGCTTGGACTTTGGTCGAGGTTCCGCCAAGCTATGGACCTGTGCCGTCGCGGAAGGAAAGACCCATGGCCGAACCTCGGAACCGCTATTCGACCGTTTCCCTGATCCTGCACTGGGTTATCGCTGTGGCCGTCGTCGCGCAGGTGGCGCTGATCATGGCGCACGACGCAACCGAGGGGCCGCTGTCGCGCGAGTTCGTGCAGGTTCACAAGGCGGTCGGGCTGACCATCCTGGTTCTGACCCTGGGGCGAATCGGCTGGCGGCTGGCCAATCCCCTGATCGCCCTGCCGGTCGAGATGCCGAGGTGGGAGCGCAGCCTGGCGCGGACGACGCAGATCGCCTTCTACGTCGTGCTGCTGGCCATGCCGCTGACTGGCTGGCTGGCGTCGTCGGCGGGCGGTCGCGAGATCAGCTGGTTCGGCCTGTTCCAATGGCCGCTGCTGCCGGTCGGCGGCGGGCGCGAGGCGGCGGGCCAGTTTATGGACACGCATGAGATGGTGGCGAAGCTGCTCTATGTGCTGATCGTCCTGCACATCGCTGGGGCGCTGAAGCATCAGTTCATCAACCGGGACAATGTGCTGCACCGCATGATCCCCATGATCCCGCGCCGGCCATGACCGGCGACACTCCCGAAATCGCCGCCGAGGCGTTGAAGACCGGGCGGCTGGTCATGCTGCCGACCGAGACGGTCTATGGGTTAGCGGCGGACGCTTCGAATCCGCAGGCGGTGGCGCGCATCTTCGAGGCCAAGGGAAGACCGCGCTTCAACCCCTTGATCGCGCACGTCGCCAACGGCCTGGACGCCGAGAGCATCGCTGTCTTTGACGAGCGGGCGCGGGCGCTGGCGGAGGCCTTCTGGCCCGGCCCGCTGACCATCGTGGCCCCGGTGCGGGATCGGGAGCGGGTCTGTGATCTGGCGCGCGCCGGTCTAGACAGCGTGGCCGTGCGCGTGCCGGGCCATCCGCGCGCGCGGGCAGTGATCGCGGCCTTCGGCGGGGCCGTGGTCGCCCCCTCGGCCAACCGCTCGGGACGACCCAGTCCCACGACCTTCGACGACGCCATGGAGGAAACCGGCCAGTTCGTCGGCGCCGCGGTGGACGGCGGGCCGTGCGCGGTGGGCGTGGAGAGCACGGTCGTTTCGGTGCTGGACGGCGTGGTCGCCCTGCTGCGTCCCGGCTCGGTGACGCGTGAAGAGATCGAGGCCGTGGTCGGCCCGCTGGCCGAGAACGGGCAGGGGCATCGCTCGCCCGGACGGTTGGCCCTGCATTACGCCCCCGACGCCCCGGTTCGGATCGAGGCCGAATCTGCGAACGAGGGTGAAGTCCTGCTGGGCTTCGGTCCCGGCGTCGGCGAGGCGCGCTGGAGCCTGAGCCCGAACGGCGAATTGCGCGAAGCGGCGGCCAACCTGTTCCGCTTGCTGCGCGAAGCGGACCGGACCAAGCCTGTCGGCATCGCGGTGTCGCCGATCCCGCACAAGGGGTTGGGCGAGGCGATCAACGACCGGCTGCGTCGTGCGGCGGGGTTCGTCGGCTGATCGCCGTTGCACTGCGCTAAGAAAAAAAACAGTGCAATTGGTGCAATGAGCGGAGCGTCGCAGTTCTGGCTCTGAGTGACGGCGCTGGAGCCTGTGCGGGAGCCGGGGACCTGAGGCGGGCGGCGGCGAGTGGGAATGTCAAAGACCGTCTGAGGGCTGCAGTCTGGCCCACGCCGTGGCTCAGGCGAGCAAATGGCAGAGACGGGACGACGATCCCTTGTTTTACAGGGGATTGGCGCATCGCCTTGCGACAGCCAGGTCGCGACGGCGTGCGGTCTGCGGCGCGCGCGGCCTAGAGAAAACGGGCCTTCAGATCGACGCTGGAGGTCTGTCCGACCTGAGGCGCGCAGTTTTCGAGCCAATGCTCCGCCGCCCGACGCCCGCGCGATTTCAGGTCGTTGAGGAAGCTCCATTCCGTGTCGAACTTGGTCGACAGCGACAGGCTGCCCAGCCAGTCGTCGACCTCGATGGCGTGCATACGGACGGCGCGATGGCGGTCCTCGTTGCGGCTGAGTTTGCCGTCGGCGATCAGGTCCTGAACGAAGGCGACGGCGCGCAGTTCGGCGACCAGGGGGGCGTTGAACAGGATCTCGTTCAGCCGATCCATGATCTCGCCCGCCTCACGCGGAGCCTCGTCGCGGACGAAGGGGTTCAGCGGCAGCAGAAGGACATCGTCCGGCGTGTCGGCGTAGAACAGCGGCCACAGCGCCGGATTGGCCAGATAGCCGCCGTCCCAATAGGGCTCGCCCTCGATCTCGACCGCATGGAACAGGTGCGGTAGACAGGCCGAGGCCAGCAGGACGTCGGGCGTGATCTCGGCCGAGCGGAACAGGCGCGACCGGCCTGCGCGGACCGCCGTGGTCGAGACGATCAGTTGAATGTCCGAGCCTCGCACCGCCTCGAAGTCGACGGCGGCTTCCAGCACCCGTTTCAGCGGGTTCAGGTTGAAGGGGTTGAAGGAATAGGGGCTCATCGACATGGCCAGGGTCTCGCCCGCCTTCCACATCGGGCTGTCCTTGAGCCAGCCGGGCGTCAGGGCCTTGGACCAGATGGCGCTGTCGCCGAAGACGTTGCGGCCGCCAGATTGATTGACCTCGCGCCACAGCTTGTCCAGCGCGGCGCGGCCGCCCTCGGCGCCGGCCTGTTCCAGTCCGGTGATCAGTGCCGCGGCGTTCATCGCTCCCGCCGAGGCGGCAGTGACGGCGCGGATGTCGAGGATGTCCGACTCAAGCAGCCGATCCAGCACGCCCCACTGAAAGGCGCCGTGCGAGCCGCCGCCCTGAAGCGCGAGGCAGATGGGTTTGCGTTTCGTCGCCATACCTCACTCCGTCATCCCGGCTGTAGCGTAGCGAAGAGCCGGGATCGCCAGAAGCGCCGTCGCCGGAACAGTCGTGTCTGAGCGGTCCCGGATAACGGCGGCGCCGTTTCCGGGATGACGCATGAAAAGCTTTGGCGGCTTACTGAGCGGTCCAGCCGCCGTCGACCGAGAAGTGCGAGCCGTTGGCCGAGGCCCCGAGGTCTGACACCAGATAAAGGAAGAGGCCCGCCAGTTCGTCGGTCGTGACGAAGCGCTTGGTCGGCTGCGAGCCGAGGATGACGTTCTTCATCACGTCTTCGGGCGTCATGTCGCGCGTGCGGGCCTGATCCTCGATCTGTTTGGTGACGATGGGAGTTTCGACGAAGCCGGGGCAGATGGCGTTGCAGGTGATGTTCTGCTGGGCCAGCTCCAGCGCCACCGTCTTGGTGAAGCCGATCACGCCGTGCTTGGCGGCGACATAGGCCGACTTGAACGGGCTGGCGACCAGGCCGTGGGCCGAGGCGATGTTGACGATGCGCCCGCGCCCCTGGGCCTTCATGATCGGGATCGCAGCCTTGGTAGCGTAGAAGGTCGAGGACAGGTTGATCGAGATGATCTTCTCCCACGCGTCGGCGGGGAAGTTCTCAACGGCCTCGACGTGCTGGATGCCGGCGTTATTGACCAGGATGTCGAGGCGGCCCAGCTCACGGTGGGCCGTGGCGACCATGTCGGCGATCTGATCCGGCTGGGTCATGTCGGCGGGGTGGTAGAGGACGCGCACGCCGGTCTCGGCAGCGAGATCGGCGCGGGTCTGTTCGATGACGGCGGGATCGCCCAGGCCGTTCAGCACCACGTCGCCGCCGCATTGCGCGACGGCGCGGGCCAGCGCCAAGCCTATGCCGGAAGTCGAGCCGGAGACGACGGCGACCTGGCCCTTGAGATCGTTCATGGCGAACATGCGGTGAGAACCTGTGGAATAGCTATGCTGCAACGCAGCCTAACGGCAGTCGTTCAATCTGGCGATCAGGAATTTCCTTCCCTGATGAATATCCAGTCCGCCTCGGTCGAAAGCGCCTTGTCGAAGCGGTAGCCGTCGCGGTCGAAGGCCTTGAGATCCTCGGCTTTTTCGATGCGGTTCTCGATGGCGTAGCGGGCCATGGCGCCGCGCGCCTTCTTGGCGAAGAAGGAGATGATGCGGGCCTCGCCGTCCTTGCGCTCCTTGAAGTGGGGCGTGATGACCGGCAGCTTCAGCGCCTTGGCGTCGACGGCGCCGAAGTATTCCTGGCTGGCCAGGTTGACCAGGGTGCGGTCGGGCAGGGGGGCCGCGTCCTCGTTCAGGCGCAGCGAGATGCGCTCGCCCCAGAAGTCATAGAGGGTGGCGCCCCGCTTGGTCTTCAGTCGCGTGCCCATCTCCAGGCGGTAGGGCTGGATGGCGTCCAGCGGCCGCAGCAGGCCGTAGAAGCCCGAGAGGATACGCAGGTGATCCTGGGCCCAGGCCAGATCGGCTGGGGCCAGCGACCGAGCGTCGAGCCCGTCATAGACGTCGCCGGCGAAGGCGAAGACGGCCTGAAGCGCGCCCTCGGTCGTCTCGTTGTCGAAGGCCTGAAAGCGTTCGTAGTTCAGGTCGGCCAGGGCGTCGGAGATCGACATCAGGCGGCGCAGTTCGGCGCGGCTCAGCTTGCGCGTCACCTTGGCCAGTTCGGCGGTCTCGTCGGCGCAGCGGCGCGGCGTCGAGGGCACGTCGAGGGCAGGGGCCGTGAAGTCCAGCCGTTTGGCCGGGGACAGGACGATCAGCAAGGCGACATAGACTCCGAAGCATCGGGAAGCGGGCCTCATAGGCCCCTTCCGTGACGATTTGAACCGTCGGCGGCGTCACATGCGGTCGTGAGGCCTAGAAGAGGACCGCCGGGTTCATGATCCGCTGGGGGTCGATGGCCTGGCGGACGGCCTGCATGGTCGCGATTTCCAGCGGCGACTTGTAGCGTCGCGCCTCGTCGGTTTTGAGCCGTCCCAGGCCGTGTTCCGCCGAGATGGAGCCGTTGTAGCGGGCCACCACGTCGTGGACGATTTCGGAGCCTTCCATCCAGCGGGCGATGAAGGCGGGGACGTCCTCGCCCACGCCGGGGATCACGTCATAGTGAAGGTTGCCGTCGCCGACGTGGCCGAAGACCGAGACGCGGCAGCCGGGGTGGAATTTCTCGACCGCCGCCGTGGCCTCGTCGATGAAGTCGGCGATCTGGGAGACCGGGACCGAGACGTCGTGCTTCCAGCCGCCGCCCTCGGGCTTGAGGGCCGCCGAGTGTTCCTCGCGCAGACGCCAGAAGGCGGCCTTCTGGGCGTCATTCTGGGCGATGGCGGCGTCGATGATCAGACTCTCCTCGAAGGCGCCGGTCAGCAGCCGCTCCATGGCCGAATCGCCGCCGCCGGGCTCGCCTGAGGTCAGCTCGATCAGGACGTACCAGGGCGGGGTGGTCTCCAGCGGCTCGCGCGTGTCGGGAATGTTCTTGAGCACCAGGGCCATGCCCAGACGCTTCATCAACTCGAAGGCCTCGACCCCGCCGCCGGTCTCGGCCTTGGCGCGGGCCAGCAGGGCGACAGCGGCGTGGTGGCTTTCTAGACCGACGATGGCCGTGGCGCGGCTGCGCATGATGGGGAAGAGTTTCAGCGTCGCCGCCGTGACCACGCCGAGCGTGCCCTCGGCGCCGATGAACAACTGCTTCAGGTCATAGCCGGTGTTGTCCTTGCGCAGGCGCTTCAGACCGTTGAACACCTGACCGTCAGGCATGACGGCTTCGATGCCCAGCACCAGGTCGCGCATCATCCCGTAGCGCAGGACGGCGGTGCCGCCGGCGTTGGTCGAGATGACGCCGCCGATGGTGGCGGAGCCTTCGGCCGCAAGGCTAAGGGGGAAGAAGCGGTCCTTTTCCTTGGCCAGTTGCTGGGCCTCCAGCAGGGTGACTCCGGCCTCCAAGGTCATGGCGTCGTCGAGCGGGGTCACGTCGCGCACGGTCCGCAGCTTGCGCGTGGACAGCAGAACCTCGCCAAAGGGGATCTGGCCGCCGACCAGGCCGGTGCCGCCGCCTTGGGTGACGACCGCGACGCCGTGTCGGGCGCAGATCGCGACGGCTGTGGCGACTTCTGCGGTCGTGCGCGGCTGCAGCAGGATCGGGGTTTCGCCCGTCCAGCGCCCGCGCCATTCGGTCAGCCAGGGGGCCATGTCGTCGGCGTCCTGGGTCCAGGCGCCGGGCAGGGCGGCCTTGAGGTCTTCGATGGCGGCGGGCGTGGGGAGGGTCATATCCGCCTTGTGGCAAAAGGCGCGGCGTGGTGGAAGCGCAAAACCCTGCCTCCAGGCGCTCAATTCGCGGAGAAAACATGATTCCGGTCCCGGCTGTGGGCGTGGTCTGCCTGAAAGGCGACGAGGTCCTGCTGATCCGACGCGGCACGCCGCCGCGTCAGGGAGAATGGAGCCTGCCGGGCGGGCGACTGGAGCCTGGTGAACGGCTGGCCGATGCCGCGCTGCGTGAACTGCGCGAGGAGACGGGCGTGGAGGCCGAACTGATCGGTCTGATCGACGTGGTGGACGGCCTGTTTCCCGAGGCGGGGCGGCACTACGTCCTGATCGACTACGCCGCGCTGTGGACCGGCGGCGAGCCGACAGCAGGCGACGATGCCGCTGAGGCGGTCTTCTTGCCGTTCGAGGAGGCGCTGCGGCGGGTCGACTGGTCCGAGACGCGGAGGATCATCTGTCAGGCGCGGGCGATGGCGGCTGCCCATGGTGCGGGAGAGAGCGCGGGACAGGGCGCTGACGGCCTTGTCATCGCCGGTGAACCGGATTCGGTGGCGCGAGGGCGGGCCGACCGTTAAGCTCCGCGCTCAACCGGAGGGGCTTATGGATTTCTCGATTTTCTTCTTTGTGGTGTTCGCGGCCTTCGCGATCATCTTCCTGTTCAGCGTCATCAAGATCGTGCCGCAAGGCCGTGAATTCACGGTGGAACGCTTTGGCAAATACACCAAGACGCTGAAGCCCGGCATCAGCATCCTGACCCCCTTCGTTGAACGGGTCGGTCGGCGCATGAACATGATGGAGCAGGTCCTGGACGTGCCCCAGCAGGAAGTCATCACCAAGGACAACGCCATGGTGAAGGTCGACGCCATCGTCTTCATCCAGGTGATGGAGGCCTCGGCCGCCGCCTATCGCGTTGAAAACCTGCCCTACGCCATCACCCAGCTGTGCATGACCAACCTGCGCACCGTGGTCGGTTCGATGGAGCTGGACGAGGTCCTGTTCCAGCGCGACAGCATCAACTCGCGCCTGCTGACCGTCATCGACGCGGCGACCGAGCCATGGGGCGTCAAGGTCAACCGAATCGAGATCAAGGACCTGACCCCGCCCGCCGACATCACCAACGCCATGGCGCGTCAGATGAAGGCTGAGCGCGAGAAGCGCGCGGTGATCACCGAGGCCGAGGGCGAGAAGCAGGCCGCCATCGCCCGCGCCGAGGGCGCCAAGCAGTCGGCCATCCTCCAGGCCGAGGGCCGCCGCGAAGCCGCCTTCCGCGACGCCGAGGCGCGTGAGCGTGAAGCCGAGGCTGAGGCCAAGGCGACCGCCATGGTGTCGGAAGCCATCGCGCGGGGCGACGTCAACGCCATCAACTACTTCGTGGCCCAGAAATACGTCGAGGCCTTCGCCGAGCTGGCGCGCAATCCGACCGCCAAGACGGTCATCGTCCCGGCCGAGATGAGCGGTCTGGTCGGCACCATTGCAGGCCTGGGCGAACTGGTCGGTCTGGCCAAGGAGCAGCAGCAGGGCCGAACGGACGTTCGCCGCGAACCCCGTCAGGCCGCCGCGCCTTCGCCCGCCTCGACGCCGCCCGCCCGCACTGTCGCGCCGCGCCGTCCCGGCGGCGCGGTTCCGACCACGGAGTAGGTCATGGACTTCATCCAGAACCTCTATGCCAGCCAGCCCTTCTGGCTGTGGCTGGCCGTCGGCGTGGTCCTGCTGGCCATCGAGGCGGCGGCCTCGACCGAGTGGCTGCTGTGGCCGGCGGTCGCGGCGGGGGTCGTCGCCCTGATCACGGCGATTGCGCCGAACCTGGGCCTGCCGGTCGAGGCGGGGATTTTCGCCGCCCTGACCGTCATCGCCACCCTGGCGTCGCGGACCCTGATCAAACGGGTCAATCCTACCGATGAGCCGGACATCAACGACCGCGACCTGCGTCTGGTGGGCGAGCGGGCGCGGGTGGTCGAGGCCTTCGTCGACGGTCGCGGCCGGGTCTTCGTCTCGGGCGCCGAATGGCCGGCCGAGATCGAGGGCGCCGCCCCGCTGGCGGGCGAGAGCGTGGTGGTCGAATCAGTGGCCGGTCCGCGCTTGAAGGTGCGCGCGATCTGAGCCCCTCGGCCTAGCGGCGTCGCATCTCGTCTACGCCGCGATTCGCCAGTGTGTCGGCCCGTTCGTTCAGGACGTGGCCGGCGTGACCCTTGACCCAGTGCCATTTGACCTCGTGGCGGCTGCGGGCGTCATCGAGGCGGCGCCAGAGGTCGTCGTTCTTGACCGGCTTCTTGTCGGCGGTCTTCCAGCCGCGCGCCTTCCAGCCCCTTATCCACTCGGTAATGCCCTGCATGACGTATTTGCTGTCGGTATGCAGATCGACGCGGCAGGGGCGTTTCAGCACTTCCAGCGCGGCGATGGCGGCCATCAACTCCATGCGGTTGTTGGTGGTGTTGGGCTCGCCGCCCCAGATTTCCTTCTCGTGACCGCCGCCGGTTTGCAGAATGGCGCCCCAGCCGCCAGGGCCGGGATTGCCCTTGCAGGCGCCGTCGGTATGGATGATGACGTGATCAACGAGACTCATGGCCGCGTCCCTACAGCCTCCCTTGGCGCGCCGCCATCAGTCAGCCTATATGACGCACAACAATCAGTCGGACGGGACCGGATTTCTTCGGTTCCTTGAGGAGGTATCGCCATGGGCTCCATGAGCATCTGGCATTGGGCCATCGTCGTCGTCGTCGTGCTGGTCCTGTTCGGCGGACGCGGCAAGCTGTCCGGCATCATGGGCGACGCGGCCAAGGGCATTCGCGCCTTCAAGGACGGCCTGAAAGACGACACGGATTCCAAGGGGCCGAAGGACGGGGTGAGCTCGCTGCCGCGCACCGAGGCCGAAAAAGAAGACCTGAACCGCTGATCGCGTTCGCGGAGAGACGCTGAATCATGGGTGGTCTTGGCCCCGGAATCGGCGGGTTCGAAATCCTTGTCATCGGTCTGGTGGCCCTGCTTGTCGTGGGGCCAAAGGATTTGCCGATGCTGATGCGCAGGGTTGGCCAGTTCGTCGCCAAGGCGCGCGGCATGGCCAACGAATTCCGCGCCAGCTTCGACGAAATGGCGCGCCAGTCCGAGCTGGACGACCTGCGCAAGGAGGTCGAGGCGCTGCGGACGGGGCAGGGGATGCACCCGCTCGGCGCCGACGCCGAGGCCGCGTTCAAGGGCATCCGCAAGGACCTGGAGGCGCCGCTGGGCGTCCCGGCTCTGGCGACGTCTGCCATGGCGGACGCCGCCCCCGTCGCCACGGGCGTGGACGAATGGCCTGACGCCGTGCAGCCTGAGGCTGAACCCGTGCCTAAATCCGTGCTTGAGCCCGTCGCCGCTCCCAAGGCCAAGGCGGCTGCAAAGCCGAAGACGGCTCGTGCGCCGGCCAAGAGCGCCGCCAAGCCAGCCTCGAAGGTCAGTCCCCCCAAGACTGAGACTGCGGTCGTCAAGCCCAAGGCCGTGCGTAAGAAGAAGGTCGATCAATGACGTCGTTCGACCGGGACGAGGCCGAGATCGAGGCCTCGCGCGCGCCGCTGATGGATCACCTGATCGAGCTGCGCGGGCGGCTGCTGATCTGTGTCGTGGCCTTCATCGTGGCCTTCATCGGCTGTTTCGCCGTCGCCGATAAGCTCTATCTCTTCCTGGTTCAGCCCTATGTGGTGTCGGCGGCCTTCCATCAGACGGTGGGGGCCCACGGCCATGTCTCGCCGTTCGACCTGATCCTGGGGACGGCGCGCCTGATCCCGGTGCCTGCTGTCGATGATCAGAGCGTCAAGCTGATCTATACGGCGCCGCTGGAGTTCCTGTTCACCAAGATGAAGCTGGCGGGTCTGGGCGCGGTCATCATCGCCTTCCCGGTTCTGGCCTGGCAGCTGTATCGCTTCGTGGCGCCGGGCCTGTATCGCAATGAGAAGGGCGCCTTCCTGCCCTTCCTGATTGCGGCGCCGGTGCTGTTCCTGCTGGGCGCGGCCCTGGTCTATTTCGTCATGCTGCCCTTTGTCATGTGGTTCTCGCTGAGCCAGCAGATCATCGGGCAGGGCGTTTCGGCCGAACTGCTGCCCAAGGTGTCGGACTATCTGAATCTGGTGACGGCTCTGATCCTAGCCTTTGGCCTGTGCTTCCAGTTGCCGGTCGTCATGACCCTGTTGGGGCTGGCGGGCATGATCAGCTCCAAGGTCATGGCCCAGGGCCGTCGCTACGCCATCGTCGCCGTGGTGGTGGTGGCTGCTGTCGTCACCCCGCCGGACCCCATCAGCCAGCTGATGCTCGCCGTGCCCATGGTGCTGCTCTACGAGGTCTCGATCTGGTGCGTCCGCATCATCGAAATGCGCCGCAAGAAGGCGGACGCGGCTGAAGAGGCGACCGTCTAGAAAGAGACGCTCGTCGTCTGAGCGCTGACCGCCACGCGCCAGGCCTCAAGGCCGATTTCGAGATCCGCGATGAGGTCGGCGGGGTCTTCCAGGCCGACGTGCAGGCGCAGCAGTTGACCCGGCAGGTCGGGCCTATGCTGGCGATGGGCCAGTTGCGGCGTTTCGTGAGTAATCAGGCTTTCGAAGCCGCCCCAGGAATAGCCCATGCCGAACAGGCTGAGGGCCTTCATCAGGGCGTGAGCCGAGGCCTTGTCGCCGCCCTTCATGACCAGGCCCATCAGGGCGGCGCCGCCGGAATAGTCGCGCCGCCACAGGTCGTGGCCGACCGAGCCGGGCAGGGGCGGGTAGAGGACGCGCTCGATCTCAGGCCGGGCTTGCAGCCATTCGGCGACCTGAAGCGCAGATTTCAGCGCCTCGTTGTAGCGCAGGGGCAGGGTGCGCAGGCCCCGCAGCGCCAGCCAGGCGTCGTCGGGCGAGACGTGCCAGCCCATGTCCTCGATCGTATGCAGGATGGCGCGGGCGAGCCCCGCGTCCTGAACCGCAATGGCGCCCATCAGCAGGTCGGAATGGCCGGCGGCGTATTTGGTCACGGCCTGGACGCTGACGTCGACGCCATGTTCGAGCGGGCGGAAGGCGAGGCCTGCCGCCCAGGTGTTGTCCATCACCGTCAGCACGCCGCGCGCCTTGCAGGCGGCGGCCAGGGCGGGAACGTCGACCATCTCGAACGTCAGAGAGGATGGCGATTCGATCAGGAGCAGCCGGGTCTGTTCGCCGCAGAGCGAGAGGATCTCCGCGGTCGTGGCTTCTGCAGAATGAAACCGCGTGGCGATGCCTCGCGCGGCCAGGTGGCGGGTCAGGAAGCGGCGCGTGGGGCCATAGACGGCGTCGTTGGTCACGACTTCGTCGCCCGGGCGCAGCAGGGCCAGCAGGGGGACGGTGACGGCGGCGAGGCCCGATGGGACCAGGAAGGCGTCGCCGGCGCCCTCCAGATCGGCCAGGGCTGCGCGCAGTTCGCGGGCGGCGCTCGTCCCGTCCAGGCCATAGACCGGACCCGACGCCGAATCCTGCATGGAGGCCGGGTCGTCGCTGAGCATGGTGGAGGCGCGCTCGAGCGGAGGATTGACCGGCCGACGGCCCTGGCCGCGTCGCGTGGCGGAGGCGATCAGGCGGGTGCGGTCGGAAAGGCGCGGCATGAAGGCTCCGGCGGGTTGCGGTTCTGGCGTTAGAGGGCTCTAAAGAAGGCGGGGGCGCAAGCTGGAGAGGGTGCCGGAATGCGGACGTCGAAGGTCGTGACGGGAATATCGTTGGCGCTGCTGCTGGCGACGGGCGCCTGCGAGCGGCAGGCCAAGACCGATCAGGCCGAGGCGCCGACCCCCTCACGACCGACCGCGACCGCGATGCCGGACGACAGGGCCAGCCCCACCCTGGCGGCGATCAAGCAGCGCGGGCGCCTGAACTGCGGCGTCAATCAGGGACTGGTCGGGTTCGCCTATACGGATAATCGCGGCGCCTGGCGCGGCTTTGACGTCGACTTCTGTCGGGCCACGGCGGCGGCGATCTTTGGCGATCCTGATGCTGTGCGATTCGTGCCGCTGACCGCCGAACTGAGGTTCGAGGCTCTGCGCGACGGGCGGGTGGACGTCCTGTGGCGCAATACGTCCTGGACCATGAGCCGCGACACCGGCGGCGAGCTGAGCTTCGCCGGGATCAACTATTACGACGGTCAGGGCTTTCTGGTGCGCCGCGCACTGAACCTGAACAGCGCGGCTGAACTGAACGGCGCGCGCATCTGCGTCCAGACCGGCTCGACCACCGAGCTGAACGTCGAGGATTATTTCCGTACGCGCGGGATCGAGTTCCGTCCGGTCATGGTCAAGACCGAGGAAGAGGCGCGCCAGGCCTATGCGCGCGAGGAATGCGACGCCTTCACCGCCGATATCTCGGCCCTGGCGGCGGCGCGAACGACCCTGGCCAATCCGCAGCAGCACGCCATTCTGCCGGACGTCATCTCCAAGGAGCCTTTGGGGCCGGTCGTGCGCCAGGGTGACGACCAGTGGACGGCGGTGATCCGCTGGACCTTGAACGCCTTGATCCTCGGCGAAGAGCTGGGCGTGACCAAGTCCAATGTGGCGGGCCTGGCGCGCGACAGTCAGGAACCGCGCATCCGGCGCCTGTTGGGCGAGGACGGCGAGTTCGGGCCGTCGATCGGCCTGCCGCGGAGCTGGGCGCGGGACGCCATCGCGGCGGGCGGCAACTATGGCGAGATTTTCGAGCGGAACCTTGGCCAGCAATCAGCGCTGAATCTGGCCAGGGGGCTGAACGCGCAATGGAGCGCGCGGCCCGGCGGCCTGATCTACGCCCTGCCGATCCGATAGGGCTCAAAAGGCCGACCGAACGGGGGACGCATGACCACGACGACGAGAAAAGCCCTTCCACTTCATGTGCTGATGTTGATCGGCTTTCTGGTCGGACTGTCGGGCGGTCTGGCGGTCAATCTGACCATCGGCGGCGATACGCCCTGGGTTCAGTGGCTGACGTCGAACATCACAGGCCCGGCGGGGCAGATCTTCCTGCGGCTGCTGTTCATGCTGGTGCTGCCGCTGCTGTTTTCGGCCCTGGTGGTCGGCGTGGCCGAGATGGGCGATCTGAAGACCCTGGGGCGGGCCGGGACGAAGAGCCTGCTGTTCACGGTCTTCATCTCAGCCATCGCCGTCATCATCGGTTTGGTCATGGTCAATGTCTTCCGCCCCGGCGACGGCGTGGACCCGGCGCTGGCCCAGCAATTGCTGGAGCAGGGGCGCAGCGGCGCAGCCTCCATCGTCAGCAGCGCGCCGGACTCGGTTGGGGCCGGGGACTTCTTCCTCGACCTGGTGCCGTCCAATGTCTTCACGGCGGCGGCGCAGAACGAAATCCTGCCGGTCATGGTCTTCGCCCTGTTGTTCGGCATCGGCCTGGTGATGACCAAGAGCCCGGCGACGGATCGCTTGCAACAGACCATCGAGGGTCTGTTCGAGGTGATGATGAAGCTCATCAACCTGGTCATCCGACTGGCGCCCATCGCCATTGCCTGCCTGATGTTCAATCTGGCCGCCCTGTTCGGTTGGGAGCTGCTGGTGAGACTGGCGGCCTTCGTCGGTGTCGCCGTGGGGGCCATGGCGATCCATATGTTCGTGGTCTATCCGATCTGCATCGCCACGATGGGCGGCATGTCGCCGCTGAAGTTCTTTCGCGATATTCGCGAGGCCATGGTGGTGTCCTTCTCGACCGCCTCGTCCAACGCCAGCCTGCCGGTGTCGCTGCGAGTGGCCGAGCAGAACCTGGGCCTGCCGCGCAAGATCGCCCGCTTTGTTCTGACGGTCGGGGCGACGGCCAATCAGAACGGCACGGCCCTGTTCGAAGGGGTGACGGTGCTGTTCCTGGCGCAGTTCTTCGGCGTGGATCTGAGCCTGGGTCAGCAGTTCATCGTCATGCTGGTCTGTATCCTGGGCGGGGTCGGCACGGCGGGCGTGCCGGCGGGCAGCTTGCCGGTCATCGCCATGATCCTGGCCATGGTGGGCGTGCCGCCGGAAGGGATCGGTCTGATCCTGGGCGTCGACCGCTTCCTGGACATGTGCCGGACAACGCTGAACGTGACGGGCGATCTGGTCGTGGCGACCGTGGTGTCGCGCGGTGAAGAGGATACGGACGCGGCGGCCCCGGCTGCGGCTTGAGGGTTCTAGCCGACCTCTATGGGGGTGTCTGTGCGTGCCCCCCATTCGGCCCATGAGCCGTCATAGAGCTGTGACGCGCGGCCCAGTTCCGCCAGACCCAGGGTCAGGATGGCGGCGGTCACGCCAGAGCCGCAGCTGGTGATGATGGGTCGATCCAGATCGACGCCAGCGTCGCAGAAGGCGGCTTCGAGCGCGGTGCCGCGTTTCAGTGTGCCGTCCGCGTTCAGCAATCGGCTGAAGGGCAGGTTGAGCGCGTCGGGCATGTGGCCGGAGCGAACCCCTGGGCGGGGTTCGGCGGCTTCGCCTCGGAAACGCGGAGCCCCGCGCGCGTCCACGACCTGAACCTCGTCGGCTAACGCCTGACGGACCTGATCCAGATTGACGACGCTCTCGGCATTCAAGGCCGCGTCAAAGGCCGAGGCCTTGCGGGGAGCGACAGAACCGTGTTCCAGAGGCCGCCCCTCGGCGCGCCATTTCGGCAGGCCGCCGTCCAGCACGCGGACTCGCTGCGCGCCCATGGTCCGCAGCGTCCACCAGACGCGAGCGGCCGAGAACAGGCCCTGAGCGTCATAGATTACGATGTCGTCGCTCTCGCTGATCCCCATCTCGCCCATGGCCTGGGCAAACGCCTGGGGCGTCGGCAGCATGTGCGGGTAGGGGCTGGCTGGGTCGGAGACGGCCTCGATGTCGAAGAAGACCGCGCCGGGCAGGCGCTCGGCCTCGAAGTCTGCTCGGGCGTCGCGTCCGTCCAACCACCAGCTGGCGTCGATGATCCGCAAGTCGGGCGCGCCGAGGAGATCGGCCAGGGCCGGGGTCGAGATTAGAGGGCTGTCCGAGGGCGTGTTCATGGCGGCACGATAACACAGGCTGTTCAGCCATGTGGTCAGGGGATGAGTCGCCCTGTAGGTTGCGAAGCTGAGGGTTCGACGCCACCTGTCGGACGCAAAGTTGCGCCACAAACCGCGACTTTATCGATTCAAACAGCCGAAAGCGCCGCCGTGAACCGTCCCAACGCCGTCATCGAACTGTCCGCTGGCCTGAAGAAGCCCGTCGTGATCGGGGGCGGTCGCCGTATCGTCTTCATCGCGGGCCCCTGCCAGATGGAAAGCCGCCAGCACGCGCTTGAGACGGCGCATCGGTTGAAGGAGATCGGCGAGCGGCTGAACGTCGGCATTATCTACAAGACCAGCTTCGACAAGGCGAACCGCACCAGCGCCACCGCCGCGCGCGGCATCGGCCTGAAGGACGCCCTGCCGATCTTTGCTGAAATCCGTGAAGTCACCGGCCTGCCGACCCTGACCGACGTTCACTCCGAGGCCCAGTGCGAAGGCGTGGCCGAGGCCGTCGACGTGCTGCAGATCCCGGCCTTCCTGTCGCGCCAGACCGACCTGCTGCTGGCCGCCGCCGCCACGGGCAAGGCGATCAACATCAAGAAGGGGCAGTTCCTGGCCCCCTGGGACATGAAGAACGTCATCGCCAAGGTGGTCGGCGCGGGCAACCCTAACGTCATGGCCTGCGAGCGCGGCGCCAGCTTCGGCTACAACACCCTGGTCAGCGACATGCGGTCCCTGCCGATCATGCGCGAGATCGGCTGTCCCGTCGTGTTCGATGCGACCCACAGCGTGCAGCAGCCCGGTGGGCAGGGCACGTCCTCGGGCGGTCAACGCGAGTTCGTGCCGATTCTGGCGCGCGCCGCCGTGGCCGTAGGCGTGGACGCCGTCTTTCTGGAGACGCACGAGGACCCCGACAACGCTCCGTCGGACGGCCCCAACATGGTGCCGCTGGACCAGTTCGAGGCCCTGGCCGCTGAACTGATCGCTTTCGACGACCTGGCCATCAAGGTCGGCGCCAAGGCGCCGATGGCGAACCGGGCGTGAATCCGGTAGTTCGGCGTCATGGCTGAACGATCACTGGATTTGGGCGCGCTGCAAGGTCTGCTGGCGCAGGTGCATGAGCATCAGGTCGCCTGCGTCGGCGACCTGATGCTGGACCGCTATGTCTATGGCGAGGTCAGCCGCATCTCGCCCGAGGCGCCCATCCCTGTCCTGCGCGCACGCCGCACCGTGGCCATGCCCGGCGGCGTGGGCAATGTGGCCCGCAACGTCGCGGCTCTGGGCGGGCAGGCCCGACTGGGCGCGGTCGTCGGTCAGGACGCGGCGGGCGCCGAGCTGACCGATCTGATCGCCGCCGAGGACCGGGTCGAGGACGCCCTGGTTCGCCCCGAGGGCGCGGCCACCATCGTCAAGACGCGCTTTGTCGCCGCCGGTCAGCAACTGCTGCGGCTGGACGACGAACAGCCCGCCGCCGGCGGCTATGGCGAGAAGGCGGTGTTCAAGGACGCCAAGGCCATCCTCCTGTCCGACTACGCCAAGGGCGTGGTGGACGACGCCCTGATCGCGGCGGCGCTGTGGGCCGGTCGGGAATACGGCGCGCCGGTGATCGTGGACCCCAAGGGGCGCGACTTCGCCCGTTATGGCGCGGTCGATCTGATCAAGCCCAACGCCAGTGAGCTGGCCGGGGCGACCGGCCTGCCGGTCGAGACGGACGCAGAGGTCGAAGCGGCGCTGGCGGCCTTGCTGGCGGCGACCACGGCCAATGCGGTCGTCGTCACGCGAGCGGGCAAGGGCATGACCCTGGCCCGTCGGGACGGCGGCGTGGTGCATTTCCCTGGTCGGGCGCGCGAGGTCTATGATGTCTCCGGCGCCGGCGACACGTCGTTGGCGGCGCTTGGTCTGGCCCTGGGCGCGGGCGCGTCGCTGGAGACGGCGGTGCAGTTCGCCATCCTGGCCTCGGGCGTGGTGGTGGGCAAGAGCGGCACCGCCGTCGTGACCCCCGCCGAACTGATCGAGGCCGAGATGAGCCAGCACGCGACCCTGGCCCAGGCCAAGGTCACGCCTCTGGACGAACTGGCAGATCAGGTCGAGGCGTGGAAGCGTCAGGGCCTGAAGGTCGGCTTCACCAACGGCTGCTTCGACATCCTGCACCGCGGCCACGTGGCCTATCTGGCCCAGGCGCGCGGCTGGTGCGACCGGCTTGTGGTGGCGTTGAACACCGACGCTTCCGTGCGCCGTCTGAAGGGCGAGGGGCGGCCGGTCAATGATCTGGACAGCCGCGCCGCCGTCATCGGCGGTCTGGCCAGCGTGGATCGGGTGACGGCCTTTGATGATCCTACGCCGATGGTCCTGATCGAGCGGCTGCGGCCCGACGTCCTGATCAAGGGCGCGGACTACACCAAGGACAAGGTGGTCGGCGCGACCGAGGTCGAGAGCTGGGGCGGCGTAGTTCGCCTGGCTGATTTCGCCGACGGCTATTCCACGACCAGGACGATTGAGAAGATGACCGGAGACGCCCAATGATCCCGCGTATGATCGTTGTGACCGGAGGCGCGGGCTTCATCGGCTCCAACATCGTGGCGCGGCTGTGCGAAGCGGGCGCCTGGGACGTGGTGGTTTGCGACCGACTGGAAACCGCCGACCTCGCCAAGTGGAAGAATATCGCCAAGCACCCTATCGCCGACCTGTGGGCGCCGGAAGAGCTGTTCGAGCAACTGGAGCGCCACGCCGAGCGCATAGAGGCCGTGGTGCATATGGGCGCCATCTCCTCGACGACGGAGCCGGATGCGGACCTGATCCTGCGCACCAATTTCAGCCTGTCGCGCGACATCTGGGACTGGTGCGCCATACGCGATGTGCGGATGATCTACGCCTCGTCGGCGGCGACCTATGGCGATGGCGAGACCGGATTTGAGGATCGCGATGATCCTGAGAGCCTGAATGCGCTTCGTCCGCTAAATGCCTATGGTTATTCGAAATACCTGTTCGATCAGTACGCCGTGCGTCAGGCGGATCGCGGACAGGCGCCGCGTCAGTGGGCGGGGCTGAAGTTCTTCAACGTCTATGGGCCGAACGAGGGCCACAAGGGCGGCATGAAGTCGGTCGTGGCCCAGATCTGGCCCAAGGTTCAGGCGGGCGAGACGGTCAGCCTGTTCCGATCGCACAACCCCAACTATCCCGACGGCGGCCAGCTGCGCGACTTCGTCTATGTCGATGACGTGGTGAACATCATCGACTGGCTGCTGCAGACGCCGGATGTGTCGGGCGTGTTCAACGCCGGATCGGGCCAGGCGCGGTCCTTCGCCGATCTGGCGCGGGCGACCTTCGCGGCGGCGGGCAAGGAAGCCTCCATCGCCTATGTGGACATGCCCGAGGCGATCCGCGATCGGTATCAGTACTTCACCGAGGCTAGCATGGATCGCATCCGCGCGGTCGGCTTCAACGGCCAGTCGACGCCGCTGGAAGAAGGCGTGCGTCGCTATGTTCAGGGCTTCCTGTCGCAGTCGGACCCCTATCGATGAAGAAGCCCCGTCTGACCTTGCGCCAATGGGTCGGCATCACGGGCTTTGCGCTGGTCTTCATCCTGGTCGCCGCCGTGGCCGTCTGGCGCGGCGACATCCTGAAGGCGGGTCTGGACCCTCAAGTGCCGTTCCAGACCTATGAGCCGCCGCCGGCGCCCAACTATGATCAGGCGGCGGCTTGGGTGTTGCGTGACGCCCGCGCGCCGGGGGCGGGCGCGGCCCACGTCTTCTTCGTCCACTCGACGACCTATGAAGGCGGCCAGCACTGGAACGGCCCCATCGATGACCGCAAGGCCGCCGACGACCTTCGACGCGGGGTCTTGCCCAACTATGCAGGGCCGTTCGCGCGCGCCGGCGATGTCAGCGCGCCGCGCTATCGTCAGGCCAGCCTCTATACACGACTGACCCTGCGCGAAGATGCACGCGAGGCCCGGGCGTTCGCCTATCGTGACGTTGACGCGGCCTTCAGCGCCTGGTTGCAAGCCCATCCCACGGGTCCGATGGTTCTGGTCGGGGTGGAACAGGGCGCGGATCTGGTGGATCGACTGCTGCACGATCGTGTGGCGCATGATCCTGTTCTGAAGCAACGGCTTGTAGCGGCATATCTTATGGAGGGCGTCCTCCCGGAGGCCCGCTTTGGCGAGGTTCCGCTGTGCCAGAGCCGCGATGAGATCGGTTGCGCCATGGCTTGGAGATCGGTCGAAGAGGGCGATGAGAGCGAGGCCAAGCGCGTGTTGCGCCGCGCCCTGGTCTGGGATGAACGCGGGGCCTTGATCAGCACGGAAGGCGCGGCGACCGCTTGCGTCAACCCTGTAACGGGGTCCGCAAAACGACCTGCATCGGCCATGCGCGACAGCCGCGGCGCCACCAATGCGACCAATCTGGAATGGGGCGCCCGCCCGGCCTTTCAGGGACGTATCGTAGCGGCGGAGTGCCGTGACGGCATCCTGTGGCGATCCCCGCTGAACTCCGAATCCTTCCGCCTGCGGGGGTCATGGGCCGACAGGCGCAAGATCCCGCCCTTCAACCTGTTCTACGCTGACATCGAGGCCGATGTTCTGGATCGCGTCAGCATCTGGGAAAAGAAGAACGGGGCTGTCGGCTAGTCCACGCCGGGGCGGTCGTTGCGCCAGTCGAACAGGGATTCCAGCACCCGCACGGCCTCGCCGCGTGGGCTGGTCAGGTCGGGATCGCGGCCCAGGATCAGGCGGGCGTCATCCGACGCCGCCAGCATCAGCGAGCGGTGCTTGATCGGATCGGCGAAGCGATAGGCGGGGAAGCCGCTCTGCTTTAGGCCCAGGGGGTCGCCGCCGCCGCGCAGACGGAAGTCCTCTTCGGCTATCTCGAAGCCGTCTTCGGTGCGGCGCAAGGTCTCCAGACGTTCGCGCGCCGTCTCGCCCAAGGCGCCGTCCTGACCGCCGTACAACAGGATGCAGGCGCTGGACTTGGCCCCGCGCCCGACGCGGCCGCGCAGTTGGTGAAGCTGGGCCAGGCCGAAACGGTCGGCGTGTTCGATGACCATGATGGAGGCGTTGGGCACGTCCACCCCGACCTCCACGACCGTGGTGGCGACCAGAAGCGGGATGCGGCCTTCCGCGAACTCAGCCATAACCGCCTCGCGCTCGGCGCCCGGCATCTGGCCGTGGGCAAGGCCGACCTCGACCTGAAGGATGCGGCGCAGGTCGGCGGCGCGTTCTTCGGCGGCGGCCAGGTCGATGGCTTCGGACTCGGCCACCAGTGGGCAGATCCAGTAGGCTTGAGCCCCGCTGTCGATGGCCGCCTTCAGCCGTTTGGCGACTTCACCGATGCGGACCAGGGGCACAACGGCGGTGGCGACGGGGGTGCGGCCCGGCGGTTTCTCCATCAGGCGGCTGACTTCCAGCTCGCCATACTGGGTCAGTTCCAGCGTGCGCGGGATCGGCGTGGCCGACATGGTCAACAGGTGGACGCCGCCGAGGCTCGGGTCGCCCTTGGCCTGAAGTCGCTGGCGCTCATTGACGCCGAAGCGGTGCTGTTCGTCGATGACGGTCAGGGCCAGGCGTTTGAACTGCACCGCGTCCTGGAACAGGGCGTGGGTGCCGATGGCGACCTGGGCCTCGCCCGAAGCCAGGGCCGCCAGCCGTTTGCGCCGCTCGGCTTGCGTGTCGCGGCCGGTCAGCAGAATGGTCGCTATCCCGGCTTCTTCCAGCATGGGGGCGAGGCGTTGATAGTGCTGACGCGCCAGGATTTCAGTCGGGGCCATTAAGGCAGACTGGAAGCCGCTGGAGGCGGCGTCGGCCAAGGCCAGGGCCGCGACGGCGGTCTTGCCCGAACCCACGTCGCCTTGCAGCAGCCTGCCCATCTGCTCGCCGGAGGCCAGGTCGGCGCGGATTTCCTCGATGGCGCGGGCTTGGGCGCCGGTCAGGGTAAAGGGCAGGGCGGCCAGCATCCGACGCGAGGCCTCGCCCGCCGTGATCCGTGCGGCCGGTGTGACCTGACGCGCGCGGCGACGGCGCGCCAGGGCCAGTTGGTGGGCGAACAACTCGTCATAGGCCAGACGCTGACGCGCGGGGGCCTCGGGTGTCAGGTCCAGTTCCGAGGTCGGGGCGTGCAGGCTCTCCAGCGCCGCGCGCCAGCCGGGCCAGCGCCGGGCCGACAGCCAGGCGGCGTCCTGCCACTCGGCCAGCTCTGGAGCAGCGGCCAATGCGCCTTGCGCCAGTTTGCGCACCACGCGCGAGGTCAGGCCTTGGGTCGCCGGATAGACGGGTTCGGACAGGGGAATCTCGTCCGCCTTGTCCAACGGCAGGATGTAGTCGGGGTGCGCGATCTGCACCTCGTTGTTGAAGCGCTCGACCTTGCCTGTGACCAGCCGCCGCTCGCCGCGCGGGGCCAGGCTCTCGATATGGCGCGGCGAACCCGCGAACCAGATTAGGTGAACAAAGCCGGTCTCGTCGGAGGCCCGCATCTTCAGCGGCGCGCCGATCTTGTGCGGGGGGATCAGCCGGTCGATCAGGACGTCGAAGACGCCGATCTCGCCCTCGACGGCGGCGGCGGCGGTCGTGCGGCGGCGCTGGATGATCCCGGATGGCGACAGGAACAGCACGTCGCGCACCAGCGGGCCCGCCAGTTTATGCACCAGAGGCGCGCTTCGAGGCCCCACGCCCTTCAGGGTGGAGACGTCGGCAAACAGGGGAAAGAGAATCTCGGGCCGCATTAGCCTCAGCATAGCTGGCGAAAACGGAACGGGAACGCTATCTGATCCAACTCTTCACATGAACGGACCGGGCAAGGAAACGCGTGGCCGAAATTGACGCACGTCCAGAGGACACTCTGAAGCACCAACGCCTGGGCCGGATTTCGTATCGCGCCTGGCGACGCGGCTTCCGCGAAGCCGACATGGTGCTGGGCCCTTTCACCGATCAGGTCGGACCGACGCTGAGAGACGAGGAGCTGGATCAGCTCGAGACCCTGCTGGATGAAGAGGATCAGTACCTCTACGCCTGGATCATCGAGAAGGAGCCGACTCCGCCCGAGTTCGACGGGCCGATGCTGGCGCGCATCCGTACCTTCATGCGTGAACACGTTGCGGCGGAAGTGGCCAAGGGTATCGGTTGATGAGTGAGGCGATGGCGCGGCGTGACGTCGAACTGGGCGGCGCGCCCGAGGGGCTGGATGCGCTGGTCGTCGCCGAGCGGCTGAAGGCGCAGGGCGGCGTGGGCCTGCTGGTGGCGCGGGATTATCAGCGTTCGGGAAATTTCACTCAGGCGCTGAGCTTCTTTGCCAAGGATGTTGAAGTTCTTGAATATCCGGCCTGGGACTGTCTGCCTTACGACCGTCTGAGCCCGACCGCTTCGGTTGCGGCGCAGCGGATGGCGACCCTGACCCGTCTGGCCCAGCGCGATCCGTCGGACGTCAGACCGCTGCTGGTTGTCGCCACCATCGCCGCCGTGACCCAGCGGACGCCGCCGCGACAGGCCGTCACCGGGGCCGGGTTCGAAGCCCGCGTAGGCCGCGATCTGGATACGGCGGCGCTGGAACGCTACGTCTCGGCCAACGGCTATGTCCGCGCCTCGACCGTGTCGGAACGCGGCGAATACGCCATTCGCGGCGGCGTGATCGACGTCTTCCCCCCAGGCTTCGAGGAGCCGGTGCGTCTGGACCTGTTCGGGTCCGAGCTGGAATCGATCCGCGCCTTTGATCCCGAGACCCAGCGGTCGACCAAGCAACTGAAGCAGGTCTCGCTCTTGCCGGTGTCCGAGGTCCTGCTCGACGCCGAGACGATTTCTCGCTTCCGCACCGGCTACCTGAACCTGTTCGGCGCGGCGGGCGATGAGCCCATGTACGCCGCCGTTAGCGAGGGCGCGCGTCGTCAGGGGCTGGAGCACTGGTTGCCGCTCTTCTATGATCGGCTCGACACCCTGTTCGACTTTCTGCCGGATACAGCTCCGGTCTTCCTCGACAGTCAGGTCGAGCAGGCCCGCGCCGAGCGCTGGAGCCTGACGACAGACGCCTATGAGGCGCGCAAGGAAGCGGCCAAGGGCAAGGGCGGCGCGGCCTATCGCGCGCCCGCGCCGCAGAGCCTCTATCTGGACGAGGGCGAGTGGAACAGCGCCCTGGCCGGTCGCGCCGTGCGCCGTCTATCGCCGCTGGCCGCCGATGCGACGCGGGGCGGCGAGGACGCCGGCGGGCGTCTGGGCCACAGCTTCGCCGCCGAACGCACCCAGGACAGCGTCAATCTGTTCGCCGCGGTGGCTCAGCACGCCGAGCGGCTGAAGGCCGACGACAAGCGGGTCCTGTTCGCCTCGTGGAGCGAAGGCTCGTCCGAGCGTCTGGCGGCCATGCTGAGCGATCACGGGTTGGAACACGTCCTGCCGGTGCGCGACTGGGCAGACGTTCTGGCGGCGCCCAAGGATGTCTATCTGCGCGCCGTTCTGCCGGTCGAGCATGGCTTCGTCACGGATGATGTGGCGGTCATTTCCGAAACCGACATCCTGGGCGACCGTCTGGCGCGGCCCCGGCGCAAGCGGCGGGCCTCCAACTTCCTGGCCGAGGCCTCGGCCCTGACGGCGGGCGATCTGGTGGTCCACCTGGATCACGGCATCGGGCGCTATGAGGGCCTGAAGACGCTGGAGATCCAGGAGGCGCCGCACGACTGTCTGGAGCTGCTCTACGCCGGTGACAGCAAACTCTATTTGCCGGTTGAAAATATTGATCTTCTGACCCGCTACGGCACCGACGCCGACGGGGTTCAACTGGATCGTCTGGGCGGCGCGGGCTGGCAGGGCCGCAAGGCCAAGGCCAAGGAGCGCCTGCGGGCCATGGCCGAGGGCCTGATCGCTCTGGCCGCCAAGCGCGCCATGCGGGTGTCCGACGCCATCGTGCCGCCGTCCGGCCTGTTCGACGAGTTCTGCGCCCGCTTCCCCTATGAGGAGACGGACGACCAGTTGAACGCCATCGGCGACGTGCTGGAGGACCTGGGCAAAGGCACGCCGATGGATCGCCTGATCTGCGGCGACGTCGGCTTCGGCAAGACGGAAGTGGCGCTGCGCGCCGCCTTTGTCGTGGCCATGACAGGTCAGCAGGTTGCGGTCGTCTGTCCGACGACCCTCCTGGCGCGTCAGCACTTCAAGACCTTCAGCGAGCGCTTCGCCGGCTGGCCGATCACGGTGCGGCACCTGTCGCGCATGGTCACGGCCAAGGACGCCAACGAGACGCGCGCGGGCCTCAAGGACGGCACGTTCGAGATCGTGGTCGGCACCCACGCGGTGCTGGCCGAACAGGCCGGCTTCCGCGATCTGGGCCTGGTGATCGTCGATGAGGAGCAGCACTTCGGCGTCAAGCACAAGGAGAAGCTGAAGTCGCTGCGGGCCGATGTTCACCTGCTGACCCTGACGGCCACGCCCATTCCGCGCACCTTGCAGATGGCGCTGTCGGGCATCCGCGAGATGTCGATCATCGCCACGCCGCCGGTCGACCGTCTGGCGGTGCGGACCTATGTCACGCCGTGGGACCCGGTGCTGGTGCGCGAGGCTCTGCTACGCGAGAAATACCGCGGCGGTCAGGCCTTCTATGTCGCGCCGCGTCTGAAGGAACTGCCGGAAATCGAGAAGTTCCTGCGCGAGCAGGTGCCCGAGGTGAAGTTCGTCGTCGGTCACGGCCAGATGACCCCGACCCAGTTGGAAGACGTGATGAGCGCCTTCTACGACGGCAGCTATGATGTCCTGGTCTCGACCACCATTGTCGAGAGCGGCATCGACATTCCGACGGCCAACACCCTGATCGTCCACCGCGCTGATATGTTCGGCCTGGCCCAGTTGCACCAGATCAGGGGCCGTATCGGCCGGTCCAAGGCGCGGGCCTTCGCCTATCTGACGACGGACCCCAAACGGCCGCTGAGCCTGTCGGCCGAGAAGCGTCTGCAGGTGCTGCAGTCGCTGGACAATCTGGGCGCCGGCTTCCAACTGGCCAGCCACGATCTGGATCAGCGCGGCGGCGGCAACCTGCTGGGCGACGAACAGTCAGGCCATATCCGCGAGGTCGGGGTCGAGCTGTATCAGCAGATGCTGGAAGACGCCGTCGCTGAGCTTCGCGAGCAGGGCGAGGAAGTGGCTGACCGTGGTTGGTCGCCGTCGATCAATGTTGGCGCGGCGGTCCTAATTCCAGAAGCTTACGTGCCAGATCTGAACGTTCGCCTCAGCCTGTATCGCCGTCTGTCGGACGCCGAACGCAGCGAGGATCGCGAAGCCCTGGCGGCCGAACTGATCGACAGGTTCGGTCCGCTGCCGGACGAGGCGCAGCAGCTTCTGCGGATCGTCGGCATCAAGGCTAACTGCCGCACGGCCAGCATCGAACGCATCGACATTGGTCCCAAGGGCGCGGTGCTGACCCTGCGCAACAACAGCTTCCCCAATCCGATGGGACTGGTCGGCCTGATTCAGAAGAACCAGGCCTTCTGGAAGCTGAGGCCCGATCAGAAGATCGTGGTGAAGGGCGAATGGCCGACACCCGGAGACCGTCTGAAGGTGGCCGAGCGGATCACCGCCGATCTGGCGCGGGTGGCGGGGGCGGCTTAACCCCGCCCCTTCATCTGCCGGATCAGGGCGCCGAACAGATTGACGTAGTCGTCGGTCCAGGGGCGCACCTCGGTCGGGGCCAGCTTGCGCCAACGTCCGTCGCTCCTGAAGTCCGCCAGGCCTTCGGGCGTGGGCGAGATGGCCAGGGCCTCGGTCGAGGCCTCTGACATCTCGGGTGCGTTGGGCTGTTCGACATAGATCTGATGCAGGTCCGCCGCGCCCAGTTGCCGGGCGGCGGCGACCGCCGGCATGGCGATTTCGAGGTTGCGGTTGGACAGGTGCAGAACGACCACGCCGTCGGGCTTCAGCAGGTTCAGGTAGCCCTGAATGGCTTCGACCGTCAGCAGATGCGTCGGTACGGCGTCCGACGAGAAGGCGTCGATGATCAGCAGGTCATAGGTGCCGGGCGCTTCCTTCGCCATGGTCAGGCGGGCGTCGCCCAGAACGGTGCGGATCGGGCCATCGGCGCAATGCGAGATATAGGTGAACCAGGACGGGTCGCGCGACACGCGGTCCACCATGGGGTCGATCTCGAAAAAGGTCAGTTCGTCCTCGGCTCGTTTATAGGCCGCCATGGCGCCGGAGCCCTGACCCACGACGCCGATCCTGGCGGCGGGCGTCCGGGCCTGGATGCGTTGTGCGGCCTGCCCTAGCGGGGTGGCGGTCGCATAGTACATGGTCGGCATGCAGGCGAAGCCGGGCGCGCGCGCCTGGGCGCCGTGCAGGGTGGTGCCGTGCATCATGACATGAACGTCTCCGCCCATGCCGTCGTCGCGCGTGACGGCGACCCGCATGACGCCGAAGAAGCTGCGCTCGGTCAGGTTCCAGTCATAGCCGCGTCCGACATGGTGCGTCGACAGGGTGATGACCCCGATGATGATGGTGAACAGGACGGCCCGGTCCCGCTCCAGGAAGGCGCAGATCGCCGCCCCGCCCAGAATGAACTGCACCACCTGAAGCCGGGCCTGGTCGCTGAGCAGGGCGCGGAATTCGGGGTTGTAGCGCATGAACTCCAGAATGACGGGCGGCGCGATGGCGACGCCGACGCCGATGAGCAGGATGACCACATCGCGACGAGACAAGGCGCCTTCGCCCCAAGGCCGGGCCAGTCCGACCAGAACCATGACCAGCGGATATTCCCAGACGCCGTTGAAAATGACCGGTGCGATCAGGGCGTTGAAGGCCCCGCCGAGGACGCCGCCCAGCGACAGCAGAAGATAGAACTCGGTCAGACGATCCGGGGCCGGCCGTCGCGCGGCCAGTCGCTGATGACACATCAGGGCCGTCAGAAAGAAGGCTGCGAGGTGTCCCAATAGCAGAAACAGCCACTGGCCCGTGGTCATGCCCACAAGGCTGACGACGATGGCCCCGAGCGCGGCCTGAAGCACCAGCGTGGTCGGCAGGCTGATCCACGGTCTGGCCTGGAAGGCGATGACGAAGGTCAGCAGATAGAGGGCCAGCGGCGCGACCCACAGGAAGGGGGCTGAGGCCACGTCGGTCGACAGGTGGGCGGTGACGCCCAGCATCAGGCTGGACGGCGCCGCGGCCAGCAGGACCAGAATGCCCTTCTCGCGCCACGGGATCGGGGCGCTGATCGCCAGCGGGGCGGGCTCCGGCGCATCCTGAACCCGGCGACGCCAGACCGCCACGGCCAACCCGACCACGAGCAGGACGAACAGAGCGTATCCGCCGGTCCAGGTCGTCCGCTGGCCAGAAAGAGACATCAGGGGTTCGATCAGGGCAGGGTAGGCGAGCAGGGCCAGGAAGCTGCCGAGGTTGGACGCGGCGTAGAGAACATAGGGGTTCTGGCCGTCCGCGTGACCAGCGCGCACCCGTGCGTACCAGGCCTGAAGCAGGGGGGCGGTGGCCGACAAGACGGCGAAGGGCGCTCCGACCGACAGGGCCAGCGTGGCCAACAGCCAAGCCGTTGGGGCCGTGGGATCAGGCTCGCCCAACAGGCCGCTGATCTGCAAAGGCAGGAAGGCGGATGCGGCCAGCAGCAGGCCCAGGTGAATGGCCGCCTGCCACTTCAAAGACCGGACGCGCTGTAACAGGTGGGCGTAGCCGTAGCCGACCAGCAGCGCCGTCTGGAAGAAGACCATCGAGGTGTTCCACACCGACGGCGAGCCGCCGAGCATGGGCAGGACCAGCTTTGTCACCATGGGCTGGACGATAAAAACCAGCGACGCCGACGTGAAAATGGCGACGGCGAACAAGGCGGGTGTTATCGCATCGGCCTTGCGAACGGCTGTCGTCATGGTGGAATCGGTCATTCGCGATCCGCTGGTATCGGCGTGGTCGTCTGACCCGCCCCCTAGCCGGAAGTTTTAGACCGACTCGCAGACGGAGCGCATAGCGATGTTCCCGCAAGATATCGAAGCCTCGGCCACAGCCGTCATCCAGGCCGCGCTCAAGGCCGGCGTCATGGTCGCCACGGCTGAAAGCTGCACTGGAGGCCTGGTGTCCGGCGCCCTGACGGCCATTGCGGGATCGTCGGCGGTGCTGGATCGGGGATTCGTCACGTACAGCAATGAGGCCAAGGGCGAGATGCTGGGCGTCTCGGAGGACCTGCTGGCGCGATTCGGCGCGGTGTCGGAACCTGTGGCCAGGGCGATGGCTTCGGGCGCGGTCGAGCGGTCGCGCGCCTCGGCGGCCGTATCCATCACTGGGGTCGCGGGCCCCGGCGGCGGTTCAGAGGAAAAGCCGGTGGGTCTGGTGCATTTCGCCGCTGCCGGCCCCGGCGGCGCGGTCGTTCATGTGGAGCGTCGGTTCGGCGATATCGGGCGCGAGGCGGTGCGGCTGGAAAGCGTCCGCGTCGCCCTGGCCCTTCTGCTGGAGGCGGTTTCGGCGTGAGCGAGGCGGTTGTGGTTGATGCACGGGGCCATCGCTGTCCGGTGCCCAGCCTGCGTCTGCGCAAGGCGATGGAAGGGCTGAGGCCGGGCGCGCGTCTGATCCTGTTGGCGACCGATCCGATGGCGCGGATCGACGTGCCTTACCTGATGGGCGACCTGGGCGGGACAGTCTGCGAGGTAGAGGAGCAGGACGGCGTCCTGCGCATCACTGTCGAGACTGGCGCCGCTCCGACAGATTGACGACCGAAGCGCTGGTTTCGATTTCCGGCGCTTCGGGCTTCCAGGCGATTTCCAGCTCCGTCGCGAAGGCGCCGCCATAGAAGATGGCGTTGACGTTCCACGACAGCCAGATCAGCAGCACCACGACCGCGCCGACCGAGCCGTAGGTGGCCCCGAGCTGGGCGATCTGCTCGACATAGATGGCGCAGAGCCACGAGAAGACCGACGACATGACCGTGGCCGTCAGTCCGCCCAGCAAGGCCGGCGTCCAGGCCACCCGCGTCTTGTGGGACATGGCGTAGCGATAGAGCATGGTCAGCCCCAGCCACAGACCCAGCGAGGGCCACAGCCCATCCAGCGGCAGGGTCAGCCAGGCGAGGATTCGGGAATCCTGTGTGTGTTCCAAAAGCCGGGAGGTGACGACCGCGCCCGACACGACGGTGAACAGGGCGAAGGCGAACAGGGCGACGAAGACGGCCAGAAGATTGAACTTGAAGAAGCCGTGGGGTTCGGTTTCGTCGTGGATCAGATTAAGTCCTGCCAGCAAGGCCTTGAAACCACGGTGTGCGGCGTAGCCGCCGATCACCAGAGCCAGGGCGCTCTGAGCCGAGACGGTGCGCGCCGAGGTATGGGCCAGGCGCTCGATTTCATTGATGAAGATGGCGCGTGCGGCGTGCGGCAGAACATCGGCCAATGCAGTCGCCTGCTCGCTGACCTGCCCGATCGACAGGACCGCCTTGTAAAAGCCGATCAGGATGGCGATGGCGGGGAAGAGCGCCAGCAGGGCGAAAAAGGACACGCCGCCGGTATAGAGCATGACGTCACGCCCCCAGCTGCGAGCGAAGGCGCGCACCGCCAGGCGACCCCAGAACAGGGGCTGGGCCAATAGGGAGGTGGGCTGATTCAAGCTTTCGCCTCGATCATCGTCAAAGCGACCGATTAACCTCATTTGCCCTATGGGGAAACCCACCGAAGACAGCGATGGTTTTGCACCGCTGTCTCTTGCGGCCCCCATTGCTAGATCGGCGACGTGGTCAGTATCATGCCCCCGGCCTGGAGCATCGGCGTCGGGGGCGAGCCGTCCAGGCCATGGGAGAGAAGTGTTTGGATTCCGATCCGCGTCTATTGGTCGTCGCTGTTGATGACGTCCTGATCGGTCCCCTTTGCGAGGGGTTGGATCATCTGGGCTGGACCACCCTGACGGGGCGATCCCTGAACGCTGCCGAACAGGTGCTGAAGGACATGACGGTCGACGCGGCTGTCGTGGATGCGCGCGGACTGGAGGGCCAGGGCATTGTCGCGCGCCTGCGCAAGGCCGCCGCGCCGCGCTATCTGCCCATCCTCATGATTGGAAGCAGCGCGGCCGAGGGCGACGATGTGGACCTGATGATGTCGTCGCCGCCGCATCCGTCGCAGGCGGCCCTGCGGCTGGAGCAGCTGATCCGCGCGGGCATCGCAGAAGAAGAATTCCGACTGAGGCAGGCCACCTTCGCCGCCCACGGGGTGACGTTGACGGCGCCGGATCTGGGCGAAACGCCGCTGCAGATCCTGACCGCCGGGGCGGCTGACCGTCGCTTCCTGGCCATGTCCAACGCCTTGTCGGCCGCCGGCGCCGAGGTCGTCGCTGCGCCGACGCCCTATACCGCCTTCGACTATCTGCACGAGCGGGCGTTTGACGCCGCTGTTCTGTGGGGCGGTCAGGATCACGCCCCGGCCTTGTCGATCGCGTCGGGGATGAAGCGGAACACCCGCCTCTATCATATCCCGCTGGTCCTTTATTTGCGCGGCGCGGCCGAGGTCGAACTGGAAGATCTCTTCCGTCGTGGTTTCGCCGACGTCGCCGCCGCCGAGACGCCGGAAGACGAGACCGCAGAACGGGTTCTGGCCCTTGCGCGCAATCATCGTCGCCGTCAGGCGATCCGACGCGCGCTCGATTCCGTGCGCGGCTCGGACCTGATGGACAGCGCCACGGGACTGTTCACTCGGGACCTGTTTGCGGCGCACCTGGGCCGGGTGGCCGAGGGCGCCCGGTCGCGCAATCGCGCCCTGTCTGTGTGCGTCCTGAGGGTGGCCGAGCGCGAGCCGGTGGCTCAGGCCCGTAGTGGAGGCTGGCTTGACCGCGCGATGCCGCAGATCGGCGCCATGGTGTCACGCCTGGTACGGGTCGAGGACACGGCGGCGCGTCTCGGGCCTGAGCTGTTCGCCCTGGTGCTTCCGGCGACGGGGGCAAGGGCGGCGCGTCTGGCGGCGGAGCGAATCTCGGCGGTCATCGCCTGCACCGCCTTCGACGCAGGCAAGGATCGCTCGCCCTTCGTGGTCGAGTTTGACGTCGGCGTGGCCGAGATGCTGGACGGCGAAACGCCCGCAGCCGTTCTAGAACGGGCCTCGGCTGACCTGTCAAAGGGTTGAGAACGACTGATCGCTAACGCTTAGCCGACCGCTGCCGCGCCGACGACGGCGACAGTCGGTCAGCTCATGCGCTTGTCGTCTGGATGTCTCCGCGCTCGGCGAGGACGTGAAAGCGGCGGGGGTGAAGGCGGACCGGCTCTCCGGGGGCGAGGATTGTGAGCGGGTCACCGACGGCGCGGTCCAGCTCCAGTCGGCGGCCATGCAGGGACACGGCGACGCGCGTCCTGTCACCGCGTCGCAGGCTGGATATGACTACGCCGGCCAGGCCCGTGTCGCTCGCCTCCAGATCTTCAGGACGGACGCAGAGGAAGGCGTCGCCGGTGGGGGCGTCTGAGGGGGCGCGCCAGTCGCTGGACATGACCTCGCCGCGCGCCACCGTGGCCTGAAGCTGGAGGCCTTCGCCGAGGAAGTCGTGAACGAAGGCCGAGGCGGGGCGGTCGTAGAGGGCCTGGGGCGTGTCTACCTGCTCGACCTTGCCCCGACGCAGGATGGCGACGCGGTCGGCCAGCTCAAGCGCCTCTTCCTGATCGTGAGTGACGAGGACGGTCGTGACGCCGGTCTGTTCGTGCACCTGACGAAGCCAACGACGCAGGTCGCGGCGGACGCGGGCGTCCAGGGCGCCGAAAGGCTCGTCCAGCAGCAGCAGGCGCGGCTCGATCGCCAGGGCGCGGGCCAGGGCGACGCGCTGGCGCTGACCGCCGGACAGCTGGCTGGGGTAGCGACCGCCGAAGCCCTCCAACTGGATCAGGCGCAGCAGGTCGTGGACGCGCTCGGCGATTTCGGCGCGGCCGGGGCGGGTGGCGCGCGGGCGGACCTTCAGGCCGAAAGCGATGTTGTCGGCCACCGTCATGTGGCGGAACAGGGCGTAGCTTTGGAACATCATGCCGACGCGGCGCTCGCGCGGGTTGAGGGCCAGGAAGTCCTCGCCGTTGAACCGCACCTGCCCGGCGGAGGGCCGGTCCAGCCCGGCCATGATGCGCAACAGGGTGGTCTTGCCGGAACCGGAGGGGCCGAGCAGGGCTAGGAACTCGCCGTCGTGGACGGTCAGGCTGACGTCGTCGAGCGCGGGCAGGCCGTCGTAGGCGCGGGTGATGGACTGGATGTCGAGGGTCATGTCAGCGCCGCCCCCTCGCGGCGAGGTCGTCGGCGTGGCGGTGCTCGAGGAAGGACTTCAGGACCAGGGTCAGGAGCGCCAGAACCGCCAGCAGGGCCGCGGTCGCGAAGGCGCCGACGAAGTCATACTCGTTGTAGAGAATCTCGACGTGCAGCGGCAGGGTGTTGGTCAGGCCGCGAATGTGGCCGGACACGACCGAGACGGCCCCGAACTCGCCCATGGCGCGCGCGTTGGCCAGCAGCACGCCGTAAAGCAGGGCCCAGCGCACGTTCGGCAGGGTGATGAAGAGGAAGATGGCGAAGGGGCGGGCGCCGAGCGTCAAGGCGGCCAGTTCCTCGTCCGAACCCTGCTGCTGCATCAGGGGGATCAGTTCGCGCGCGACATAGGGCAGGGTCACAAGGATCGTCCCCAGGACGATGGCGACCGGGGTGAACATGATCTGGAGGCCGGCGGCGTTCAGCCAGGGCGCGAACCAGCCCGAGGCGCCGAACAGCAGGACCCAGACCAGGCCGGAAATGACCGGAGACACTGAGAGCGGCAGGTCGATCAGCGCCATCAGCAGGGTCTTGCCGATAAAGTCGAACCGAGTGACGCACCAGGCGGCGGCCAGGCCGAAGACGGCGTTCAACGGCGTGACGATGGCCGTGGTCAGCAGGGTCAGGCGGGCGGCGGCCCAGACGTCGGGCTGGGACAGGCTGGCGACGGCGGCGCCCAGGCCCCTTCGCAGGGCTTCGACCAGAATGACGCTGAGCGGGGCCACCACGATGAGGGTCAGCCACAGCAGGGCCAGACCGATGAGAAGGCCGCGACCGAGGCTGAGGTTGCGGGGGCGTGCCGCGGGGAGCTGCAGGGTTTCGGCCGTCATGCGCCCCGCCTCGCGATCAGGCCTTGCAGACCGTTGAAGCCGAGCAGGATCAGGAAGGAGAGGATCAGCATGGCCATGCCGATGGTCGCGGCCCCGGCATAGTCGAACTGCTCCAGCTGGGTGACGATCAGCAGGGGCGCGATCTCTGACCGCAGCGGCATATTGCCGGCGATGAAGATGACCGAGCCGTATTCTCCGACTCCGCGCGCGAAGGCGAGACCGACGCCGGACAGGAGGGCGGGCAGGACGGCGGGCAGGATGATCCGCGTGGCGCGCTGAAACGGCGAGGCGCCCAGGGTCTCGGCTGCCGCCTCGACCTCCTGATCCAGGTCCTGAAGCACAGGCTGGATCGAGCGGACGACGAAGGGCAGGCCGACGAAGATCATGGCCACGACCACCCCAACCGGGGTGTAGGCGATCTTGATCCCCAGCGGCGCCAGCAGGCCGCCGATAGGGCCATTCTGGGCGTAGAGGGCGGTCAGGGCGATGCCGGCCACGGCGGTCGGCAGGGCGAAGGGCAGGTCGATCACGGCGTCGGCCAGTCGCTTGCCCGGAAAGTCGTAGCGCGTCAGCACCCAGGCCAGCAGCCCGCCCATCACCGCATTGACGGCGGCGGCGACGGCGGCGGCGATGAAGCTGAGCCTCAGGGCCGCCTGGGCGCGCGGCGAGGCGACAGCGGCGATGACGTTGTCGAAACCGTTCTCCCAAGGCCGGATCGCCAGGGCGGTCAGGGGGATGAGGACGAAGAGCGACAGATAGGCGACTGTAAATCCCAGCGAGAGGGGGAAGCCGGGCAGGGGGCTGGGGGTTCTCCAGGCACGTCGAACGGCCTGTCGGGTCATGGTCGTTGGCCGGGTTGATGGATATGGTCGAAGACGCCGCCGTCGGCGAAGTGGCGCTTCTGAGCCGCGCTCCAGCCGCCGAAGTCGGAGATGGCGACCATGCGGATCTGAGGGAACCGGTCAGCGAAGCGGGCAGCCACGACCGGGTTGCGCGGGCGATAGAAGTGTTGGGCGGCCAGAACCTGAGCCGGTTCGTCATAGAGCTGCGCGAGGTAGGCTTGGGCGCGGTCACGCGTGCCCTTGCGATCCACGACGCGATCGACCACGGCCACCGGCGGCTCGGCCAGGATGGAGACGGGCGGAGCGATGATGTCCACCTTGTCCGGTCCCAGTTCACGGGCGGCGAGGAAGGCTTCGTTCTCCCACGTCAGCAGGACGTCGCCGATGCCGCGCTGGACGAAGGTGGTGGTCGACCCCCGCGCGCCGGTGTCGAGCACCGGCACGCGGCGGAACAGTTCGGTGACGAAGGCTTGCGCCGATTGCTCCGTCCCGCCCGGACGCTGCAGGGCGTCGGCCCAGGCCGCCAGATAGTTCCAGCGCGCGCCGCCGGAGGTCTTGGGATTGGGGGTGATGACTTCGACGCTGGGTTTGAGCAGATCGGGCCAGTCGTGAATGGCCTTGGGGTTCCCCTTGCGCACCAGGAAGACGATGGTCGAGGTGTAGGGCGAGGCGTTGTTCGGCAGACGGGTCTGCCAGTCGGCGGCGATCAGGCCGCGCGCGGCGATCTCGTCGATGTCGGAGGCCAGGGCCAGGGTGACGACGTCGCCCGGCAGGCCGTCGATGACGGCGCGGGCCTGCTTGCCGGAGCCGCCGTGAGACTGTTCAACCGCAAAGGACGCGCCGCCGTCGTCGCGCCAACGGGCGAGGAAGGCTTCGTTATAGGCGCGGTAGAACTCACGCGTCGGGTCATAGGAGACGTTGAGCAGGGCAGCCTGGGCGCCCTTGGGCTGGGCGCAGCCACTGAGCGCCAAGCCTCCGGCGCCGAGCAGAAGACCGCGACGGTCCAGAGTGAAGCCCCCCATCACGCCGGCACGCGCGCGTCATCTTTGACCCAGTGCGGGGTCGGAAGCCCCTTGCTGCGCAGGAACTCCGGGTTGAACAAGCGCGAGGCGTAGCGCGTGCCGGGATCGCACAGGACGGTGACGATGGTCTTGCCCGGTCCCAGGTCGCGCGCCAGCCGCACAGCGCCCGCCAGATTGACCCCTGAGGAGCCGCCGAGCGACAAACCCTCGTGTGTCACCAGATCGAACAGAATGGGCAGGAATTCAGCATCTTCGATGCGATAGGCGAAGTCCGGGGTGAAGCCTTCGAGGTTGCCGGTTATGCGGGCCACGCCGATGCCCTCGGTGATCGAGCTGCCCTCGCCGGTCATCTGACCCTGGGTGAACCAGTTGAACAGCGCGGCGCCCGCCGGGTCGGCCAGGGCGATCTTCACCGCCGGGTTGCGTTCGCGCAGGAAGGCGCCGACGCCAGCCAGAGTGCCGCCGCTGCCGACGGCGCTGACGAAGGCATCGACCTTGCCGAGGGTCTGTTCCCAGATTTCGGCGGCGGTGCCTTCATAGTGGGCGGCGCGGTTGGCGATGTTGTCGAATTGATTGGCCCAGAAGGCGCCGTGGGGCTCGGTCGCGTTCAGCTTGCGCGCCACTGCTTCGGAGTAGTGGACGAAGTGGTTGGGGCTGGAGAAGGGGGCGGCGTCCACCTCGATCAGCCGCGCGCCCAGGGCGCGGATGGCCAGCTTCTTCTCTTCGGACTGGGTGCGCGGCATGACGATGACCACGCGGTGGCCCAAGGCCGCGCCGACCAGGGCCAGACCGATGCCAGTATTGCCCGCTGTGCCTTCCACGATGACCCCGCCGGGCCGCAACGCGCCCGAGGCCTTGGCCTTCTGCACGATGGACAGGGCGGCGCGGTCCTTGATGGACTGGCCGGGGTTCAGGAACTCAGCCTTGCCCAGAATCTCGCAGCCGGTGGCGTCCGACAGGCGGTTCAGGCGGATGAGCGGCGTGTCGCCGATGAGGTTGATGATGCTGGCGATGGACAAGGGGTGTCTCTGGGTCTGGTCTTGGGAAGGGGCCGGCGATGGGGGAAACGCGCGTCAACAGGCCGGGGCCAGCGCCTGTTCGTGGATGCCGCACTCGGTCTTTTCCTGACCGGCCCAGCGGCCGTCGCGGGCGTCCTCGCCTGTTTCCACGGCACGGGTGCAGGGCCAGCAGCCGATGGAAGGGTAGCCCTGCTCGACCAGCGGATGACGCGGCAGTTGGTGGTCGCGTAGCCAGGTCTCGATCTGATCGGCTGACCAGGCGGCGAGCGGGTTGACGGTCAGGACGCCGTCGGCGGCCTCGAACGGTTCGAGCGCGGCGCGGTGGCTGTTCTGATAGCGTTTGCGGCCGGTGATGCGGGTGTCGAAACCGGCCAGGGCCTGGGCCAGGGGTTGGACCTTGCGAATGGCGCAGCAGGCGTCGGGCGCGCTGCGCCACAGGTCGCCGCGCGGGTCGGCCTTGGACAGGGCGGCGGCCTCGGGCTTGATGTCCCGCACATCGGTCAGCCCGAGGCGTTCCGTCAGCACGCGGCGATAGGCCAGGGTCTGGAAGAAGTGCTGGCCGGTTTCGAGGAAGACGACGGGCAGGTCGGGCCGGACGCGCGAAATCAGATGCAGCAGGACCGCCGCCTCGGCCCCGAAGGAGGAGATGGCGGCGGCCTTGCGCTCCAGGGCCGGGTCCAGAACCGCGCGCAGCAGGTCTTCGGCGTCGGCCTGGCCCCATTGGGCGTTGAGGCGCGCGGCCAGGGCGGCGTCGGGGTTGGTGTGGCGCTGACGCCAGACCAGTCGGTCGTCGCCGGACGCGGCCTGATAGGCGGCGCTGAACACCTGATCCATGCGCCGCCACGGCGCGGGGTCTGCGCCGGGCGACAGCTCGACCGCGTCAAAGCCGCAGCGGCGCAGGTGACGGGCCTGATCGGGCAGGACCTTGCCGGCGGCGATCAGGCGACCGCGATAGCCTTGGCCTCGCAGGACCGCCGCCAGCGAGAAACCGCGCCCGTCGCGGAAGGCCTCGAACTCCAGGATCAGGCTGTCATTGGCGGCGGCCGCCGCGCGGATGTCGTCCTCGGGCGACGAAACGCTCAGGCGGACGCCGTCTTGGACTTGTTCAAGCAGCTGCATCGGTCAGCTCATAGATGGCGGTGCGGAAGGGATCGGCGCCGAGGCGGCGGACCGTGTCGATGAACAGCTCGCCGTCGTTGCGGATCTCCAGATAGCGATCCAGGGCGCGGGCGATGGCGGGGGCGACCTCTTCTGCGGGAAGGCTGCGGCCGACGATCTCGCCTAGCGCCGCCTGTTCGTCTGGCGAGCCGCCGACGGTGATCTGATAGTATTCCTCGCCCTTTCGATCGACGCCGAGGACGCCGATGTGGCCGACATGGTGGTGGCCGCAGGCGTTGATGCAGCCGCTGATGTTGATGCGTACCGGGCCGAGTTTTTCCAGCAGGGCGGCGTCGGCCAGTTGGCGCGACAGGGCCTGGGCCACGGGGATGGAGCGGGCGTTGGCCAGGCTGCAATAGTCCAGGCCGGGGCAGGCGATGATGTCTGTCGCCAGGTCGGCGTTGGCCGTGGCCAGACCAGCTTCGCGCAGTCGGCTCCAGACCGCGTGGACGTCCTCCAGCCGGACGTGGGGCAGGACTAGGTTCTGTTCGTAGGAGGCGCGGACTTCGTCGAACGAAAAACGTGCGGCCAGATCGGCGACGACATCCATCTGAGCTGCCGTGATGTCGCCGGGGACGCCGCCGATGGGTTTCAGCGAGACGATGACGGCGCCATAGCCGGCCTGCTTGTGCTCGCGCAGGTTAGACCGTGTGAAGCGGGCGAACTCGGGGTTCAGGCGGCGGGCGGCGTCATAGGACGGGCTGGTCGCGGGCAGGTCGTTGAACGGCGGCGGCGTGAAATAGGCCTGGATGCGGGCCAGCTCCTCGTCGGGGATGCGCAGGTCTTCGTGACGCAGGATGGCGAACTGGCGCTCCACCTCGTCGCGGAAGGCGTCGATGCCGATGGCGGCGACCAGAATCTTGATCCGCGCCTTGTGGATGTTGTCGCGCCGTCCCAGCAGATTGTAGGCGCGCAGGATGGCGGTCAGGTAGGCCAGCAGGGACTGACCCGGCACCGCCGGGGCGATCTCCTGCGCGATATGAGGCAGGCGCCCCTGACCGCCGCCGACGAAGACGCGGAACGCCGTTTGGCCGTCCTCGCCGCGCACGATCTGCAAGCCGACATCGTGGGTGCGGATCGCCGCCCTGTCCTTGGGCGCGCCGACGATGGCGATCTTGAACTTGCGCGGCAGGAAGGAGAATTCCGGGTGAATGGTCGACCACTGACGGATGATCTCGCACCAGGGGCGCGGGTCCTCGATCTCGTCGGCGGCGACGCCGGCGAAGACGTCGGTCGTGACATTGCGGATGCAGTTGCCGGAGGTCTGGATGGCGTGCATCTCGACCTCGGCCAGATCACTGAGGATGGCGGGCAGGTCTTGCAGCGCGGGCCAGTTGAACTGGATGTTGGTGCGGGTGGTGAAGTGGCCGTAGCCCCTGTCATAGGTGCGGGCGACATGAGCCAGCCGGCGCATCTGGCGGCTGCTCATTACGCCATAGGGGACGGCGACGCGCAGCATATAGGCGTGCAGTTGCAGATAGACGCCGTTCATCAGCCGCAGAGGCTTGAACTCGTCCTCGGTCAGCGCGTCGCTGCTGCGGCGGTCGACCTGATCGCTGAACTCCGCGATCCGCTCGCGGACCAGGGCGGCGTCGAACTCGTCATAGCGGTACATCAGGCGGTCTCGTTTCGAGCGGCGAAGTCGAGGCTGTGGCCGACGGTGGGACCAGCCGAGCGGATGCGCTCTTTCAGCCGGTCACGGCCCGAGGGCGCGCGGCCTTCGACCTCGATCAGGTACGGATTGACGAAAACGGCCGGGCGCGACTGGGCCAGAGTCAGAGCGGCCTCGGCGGCGTCCGCGTCCAGAATGCGAGCGGCGTCGATGGCTTCCACGGCGGCGTCAGCCTCGCCCAGATAGATGACGCGGCCGTCGTTCAGGCGGTTGGCGGTCAGCAGCTTCATGCGGCGGCCTCGATCAGGGCGCGCTCATCGCTGGCGACGGCCAGGGCGGCGGTTTCGCCGATGAACAGAAGGGCGGGGCCGGTAAGGGCCATGCATGCGACCAGGGCGGCCAGATCGTCGAGCCGTCCCTTGAGCGTGCGCTGATCCGGGCGGCTGCCGTTCTCGACCACGGCGACGGGGGTGGCGCCGTCACGACCGGCGGCGATCAGGTTCGACGCGATCTCAGCGGCTTGGCCGGCGCCCATATAAACGGCCAGCGTATGGTTCGGCGCCGCCAGACGGGTCCAGTCGGCGGCTTGCCCGCCCGGCTTGGGCTGGCCGGTGACGAAGGTCACGGCCTGGGCGTGATCGCGGTGGGTCAGGGGCAGGCCGGTCGAGGCGGCGCAGGCGAGGGCGGCGGTGATCCCCGGCACGACGATGGTCTCGATCCCGGCGGCGCGCACAGCCTCCAGTTCCTCGCCGCCGCGTCCGAAGACGAAGGGGTCACCGCCTTTCAGGCGCACGACGCGGTGGCCGGCGCGGGCCTCCTCGATCATCAGTTGTTCGATCTGGTCCTGCGGCACCGAATGGTCGCCGCGCGTCTTGCCGACGTAGATGCGCCGGGCGTCGCGGCGGGCGCGATCCAGCACCTCGTTCGAGACCAGCTTGTCGTGGATGATGACGTCGGCGTCCTGAAGCGCGCGCAGGGCCTTGAGGGTCAGAAGTTCGGGATCGCCGGGACCGGCGCCGACGATATGGACGATGCCTTGAGCGGCCTCATCACGGGGCGCGGCGGCGACGTTCAGCAGCCGGACCATCTCGCGGCGGGCCTCGGCCATGCGGTCGTCGGCGGCCAGGTCTGCGGCGGGACTGCGGAAGGCTTTTTCCCAGAAGCGGCGGCGCGCGAGGAAGTCGGGGATCGCGTCCTTGACCGCGCCGCGCAGTTCGCCCGCCAACTGGGCGACCGAGGCCACCCCCTGCGGCAGGACGGCTTCGATCCGTGAGCGCAGATCGCGGGCCAGGATGGGGGCGTTCCCGCCAGTGGCCACGCCCACGACCACGTCGTCGCGGTCGATCAGGGCGGGGGTGTGGAAGTCGCTGAAGGCGGGTTGATCGACGATGTTGACCTGGGCGCCGGCCTTTCGCGCGGCCTCGGCGATGCGGCGGGCCAGGGCGATATCGCTCAGGGCGATGAAGACCATCCGGGCGCCGCGCAGATCGGCGGCGTGGGGAAGGCGGGCGTGGGGCGTCGGCGCGGCGGGCGGCGTTTCCAGGGCGGCGGGCGCGCCGTCCGGCGTGAACCAGACCAGGTCGGCGGGGCTGTTCAGGAACAGGCGCAGCTTCGCCAAGGCGGGTTCACCCCCGCCGACGACGACGATTTTCGCCCCTTCCAGGGGGATGGATGCCAGAAAGACGCGCATCGGCCTTGTTCCATGATCTGCTGTCTTCCGCCCTCATGTTTGCGTGGCGGCTCGACATTCAGCATCCGTCGTGCACGATCCTTCCACAAACCAGATTGTCTCCGACGCCCTGATAGGTTTTCTGCAAGCGCATGGTTCGACCGCTTTTGCCCCTCAATGCCCTGCGTGCTTTTGAAAGCGCGTCGCGGCACCTCAACTTCTCGCGGACGGCGGACGAGCTGTCGGTGACGCCGGGGGCTGTCAGCCAGCAGATCCGTCTGCTGGAGGAGATCATCGGCGGGCCGCTGTTCACGCGGGAAGCGCGCGGGTTGCAGCTGACGGAACTGGGCCGGGCGGCGACGCCGCTGCTGCGCGAAGGGTTCGAGCGGCTGATGGACGCCTCGGCCATTCTGCGTGAGCCGCCGCTGAACCGGACGGTGGCGATCAGCGTGGCGCCGTCCTTTGCGTCCAAATGGCTGATGCCGCGCATGGATGACTTCCACGCCGCCCACCCCGACATCGAGGTCTGGATTTCGGCGGACATGGAGCCGGTGACGGTGGGCAAGGGGAAGGTCGATCTGGCTATCCGCTATGGCCCCGGCGACTATCCGGGTCATGTGGTCGAGCGCCTGCTGACGGAGACGGTGATCCCCGTCTGTTCGCCCGCCCTGATGGCCGCGCCGCATCCGATCCGCACCGCCGAGGATCTGACCCGGCATACCTTGCTGCATGACATGTCGGAGGACGGCGACGCCTCGCGGCCGGACTGGGCCATGTGGCTGAAGGCCCGGCACGCCAGCCATGCCGACGCCCGGCGCGGCTCGCGGTTTGACCAGTCCAGCCTGCTGATCGAGGCGGCGGCGGCGGGGCGGGGCGTGGCCTTGGCCAAGCGGACCCTAGCCCAGGCGGACCTGGCCACCGGGCGTCTGGTCGCGCCCTTCCCGGACGGCAGTCAGGTGCTGGGCTTCGCCTATTTCGTGGTCTTGCCGAGGGACCGTCCTGTGTCGCCAGGAACCAAGGCCTTCGTCGCCTGGCTGAAGAAGCAGGCCATCGACTACGACAACAATCTGGACCAGCTATAAAATCGACCTGCAGATTTTCTGCACGCTCTCAGCAGGATTGATCGTTTCCTCGCCTGACGCCGCCCGCCCTATGTCGAAGGCCTTCACATCAGGAGGTCGGTCGTGAGCGAAGTCGCAGTTCTGGAACGTGCCCGCGTTGCGGCGCCCGCGGCCTGGACCCCGCAGCGGGTGTGTTGGGTGCGGCGCTGGACCGATCATCTGTTCAGCTTCGCCATCGACCGGCCCGAGGATTTCCGCTTCCGCTCGGGCGAGTTTGTCATGATCGGCCTGCCGTCGCTGGACGGGGCGGGTAAGCCGACGCTGCGGGCCTACTCCATCGCCAGCCCGTCGTGGTCGGATGAATTGGAGTTCTTCTCCATCCGTGTCGAGGATGGGCCGCTGACGTCGCGTCTGGTCCATATCCGGCCGGGCGACGAGGTCTTGCTGGGCAAGAAGCCGACCGGGACCCTGGTGCTGGATGCGCTGAAGCCGGGGCGTCGCCTGTTCCTGATCGGCACCGGCACAGGCCTGGCACCCTGGCTGAGCGTGGCGCGCGATCCCGAGACCTATGAGCGGTTCGAGCAGGTGGTGGTCACGCATACGGTGCGTCAGGTCGCGGACCTGGCCTATCGCGACTTACTACAGACCGAGCTGTTCGACGACCCGCTGGTCGGCGAGGTCGCGCAGGGGCGGCTGACCTATTATCCGACCGTGACGCGTGAAGCGTTTGAGCGTCCGGGTCGGATCACCGACCGGATCGCCAGCGGGGCCTTTTTCGATGATCTGGGTCTGGAGCGCCGGTTCGATCCGGCGTCTGATCGCGTCATGCTGTGCGGTTCGACGGCTATGATCCGCGAGGTTGCAGCCCTGCTGGAAAGCCATGGTCTGAGCGAAGGCTCAAACGCCGAACCTGGCGACTATGTGCTGGAACGCGCCTTCGTCGGCTGACCGCGCAGTTTTTCTATCGGCCGGCGCGAGATCATATCGTTCGACGCGGACCGGCCCTCCACGCTTCAAATATCCCTCGTTCAAGACGACCAGTGAGGACCGCAGCCTATGCAGGCGACCGTCGAAAAGCAGAGAGACGCCACCGCGCGTCGCGTCCTGCCCCCGCATCTGCGCCAGTTGGAAGCCGAGGCGATCGAGATCCTGCGCGAGGTGGCGGCGACGGCGCGCAACCCGGTCATGATGTATTCGATCGGCAAGGATTCCGGCGTCCTGCTGCACCTGGCGGCCAAGGCCTTCTATCCGGGCTCGCCGCCATTCCAGCTGCTGCACGTGGATACGACGTGGAAGTTTCGGGACATGATCACCCACCGCGACCATGTGGCCGGCCTCTATGGCGCGCGGTTGCTGGTCCACACCAATCACGAGGCCCTGGCGCGCGGGATCAGCCCGATCACCTCGGGGTCCTCGGCTCACACCCAGGCGATGAAGACCGACGCCCTGAAGCAGGCGCTGGACCTGCACGGCTTTGACGTCGCCATCGGCGGCGCGCGTCGCGACGAGGAGAAGTCGCGGGCCAAGGAGCGCATCTTCTCGTTCCGGGGCGCGGACCACAGCTGGGACCCGCGTCGTCAGCGGCCGGAGCTGTGGCGGCTGTGGAACTCCAACCTGGGACCGGGAGAGCGCCTGCGCGTCTTCCCCCTGTCGAACTGGACCGAGCTGGATGTGTGGGAATACACCCAGGCGGAGGGCATCCCGGTCGTGCCGCTGTATTTCTCGGCCCTGCGCCCCGTGGTGGTGCGCGACGGCGCCCTGATCGTGCGCGACGACGAGCGGTTGCCGTTGAGGGAAGGCGAGACGCCGGAACTGCGCCGCGTCCGTTTCAGATCTCTGGGCTGCTATCCGTTGAGCGCGGCGGTGGAGTCCGGGGCCGACAGCCTGGACGCCGTCATCCGCGAACTGCGCACCAGTAGGCAATCCGAGCGCCAGGGACGGCTGATCGACGCCGACGAAACCGCTTCGATGGAGCGCAAGAAGCGCGAGGGCTATTTCTGATGGACGGCGCCGCGACGGCCTTCCCGCCGCAGGGCCAGCGGGCGGAACGCGACCTGCTGCGCTTTCTGACCTGCGGCTCCGTGGACGACGGCAAGTCGACCCTGATCGGGCGGCTGTTGTTCGAGACGGGCCAGGTGCCGGAGGACCAGCTGGCGACGCTGGAACGCGACTCGCGCAGGTTCGGCACCGACGGCGCTAACCTCGACTACGCCTTGCTGCTGGACGGACTTGAAGCGGAGCGCGAGCAGGGCATCACCATCGACGTGGCCTATCGCTATATGTCGACGCCGCGCCGCAGCTTCATCGTCGCCGATACGCCGGGGCATGAGCAATATACGCGCAACATGGCCACCGGCGCCTCGACCTGCGACGCGGCGGTCGTGCTGGCGGATGCGGTCAAAGGGGTGACGGCCCAGACGGCGCGTCACAGCCGCATTGTCGCTCTGTTCGGCATTCGCCACGTCATTCTGGCGGTGAACAAGATCGACTTGGTCGCGGACGATCCCTCGGCGTTTGAGCGTATCCGCGACGCCTACGCTGAACTGGTCGCCGATCTGGGTTTCCGCTCGGTGACGGCGATTCCGGTCAGCGCGCGACGGGGCGACAACCTGACAGCGCGGTCCGCCGCCACGCCCTGGTACGACGGCCCCAGCCTGATCGAGGCGCTGGAAGACCTGCCGGTCGCCGAAACCGGCGTCGCGCGGTCGTTCCGCCTTTCGGTCCAGTATGTGAACCGGCCCCATGCCGACTTTCGCGGCTATGCCGGGACCATCGCCTCGGGCGAGGTGAGGGTGGGCGACGCTCTGGCGGTCTGCCCCGGCGGCCAGACGGCGACGCTGGCGCGCATTCTGTCAGGCGACAGGGAGGTTTCAACCGCTTGTGCCGGCGACGCCGTGACGTTGGTGCTGGCCGAGGCGGTGGACGTGGCGCGCGGCGATGTCCTGGCGCCGGTTGATGACCGCCCCGCTGCGTCCGACCACCTGGATGTGCGCCTGCTATGGATGGGGGAGCAGCCGTTTGATCCTGGGCGTCGCTATCAGGTCAAGCTGGGCGCCCGAACCCTGCCGGCGCGCCTGACCCTGGCCGATGCCATGGCGGCGCTGACGCCCAACGAACTGGCGGATGGTTGGCTGACCCTGCCGTCGCCAGCCGCAGTGGACCCCTTCCGGCAGGACCCGACCCAAGGCGCCTTTGTGCTGATCGACCGGGCCTCCGGCTTCACGGTCGCGGCGGGGGTGGTGACAGGCGTGTCGGGCCAGGCGGCTCACATCCATCAAAGTCCCGCCGCCGTTTCGCGCGAGGCCCACGAACGGCTGAGCGGCCATCGTGGTGGCGTGGTCTGGCTGACCGGCCTGTCGGGCGCGGGCAAGTCCACCGTCGCCCAGGCGCTGCAACAGAGTCTGCATGGACGCGGTTGCCGCACGGTGCTGCTGGACGGGGACAACCTGCGTCACGGCCTCAATCGCGACCTCGGATTTTCCGACGCCGACCGGACCGAGAACGTGCGGCGGACGGGGGAAGCGGCGCGGCTGTTCGCGGACACCGGCGTCATCGCCATCTGCGCCCTGATCTCGCCGCGTCAGGCGGACCGCGATGCGGTCAGGGCATTGTTTGACGACGAAGGCTTCGTCGAGGTCTTTGTCGAGGCCTCTCTGGAAAGCTGCCGGGCGCGTGATCCGAAGGGCCTCTACGCCCGGGCTTCGGCCGGGATGATCGCTGACTTCACCGGAGTCGCCGCACCCTATGAGACCCCGACTGCGCCTGATCTGACCGTTGCGACGGAGCAATTGTCGCCGTCGCTGGCGGCGGATGCAGTGCGCTGTCTTCTGGAAGAGCGCGGCTGGCTCTAGGCCGCCGCCAAGACTGGATTCTCTCGTGACCTATCTCGTCACCGACGCCTGCGTGAAATGCAAGTTCATGGACTGCGTCGAAGTCTGCCCCGTGGACTGCTTCTACGAGGGTGAAAACTTCCTGGTCATTTCGCCCGACGACTGCATCGATTGCGGCGTCTGCGAGCCGGAATGCCCGGTCGACGCCATCAAGCCCGACACCCAAGACGAACCCGACGGCAAGTGGCTGAAGATCAACACGGACTATGCCAGGCTATGGCCCAACATCACGGTCAAGGGCGAACCGCCCGCCGACCGAGCCGACTATGAGCAGGAAACCGGCAAGTTCGAGAAGCACTTCAGTCCCAGGCCCGGCTGAGGTTGCTTTCTGGCCAGCGTCAGCGGGCGACGGAATGTGCGGCTGCCGTCGTTTATGGGGGCGTCCCGCCGCCTAGGGGTTGTTCGGTGCGGACTCGTGCAATGACGGCTTCCAGGTAGGCTTTCGGCATGCCGCCGGGGATCAGGCGGCCGTTGATGACGAAGGCGGGGGTGCCTTGCAGCGCCAGAGCCCGAGCCTCGCGCCCGTTGCGGCTCAGGACGGCGTCGATCGCTGCGCGATGTTCTGCAAGATCGCGTTCCAGGCGGGTCATGTCGACGCCCGCCTGCTGGGCCAGGCGCTGGATATCGGCGTCGCTGGTGATGCGCGCGGGGGACTGCATGAAGACGTTATGGACCGCTTCGTACTTGCCCTGATAGCCGGCCGCCAATGCGGTGCGGGCGGCGTTCTGGGAGACGGCGCCGAAGATGGGCCAGTCCTTGTAAAGGACGCGGACCTTGGGATCGGCCTTCATGACGGCGTCGACCACAGGCTGCATCTTCTTGCAGTAGCCGCAGTTGTAATCGACGTAGCCGACGATGACGACGTCCGCGTTCTCGCTGCCCAGGAAGGGCACGCCGGGGTCGCGGATCAGATCGTTGAAACCGATCAGGCCCGAAGTCGCTGCACGTGTACCCGAGGCCAAGTCTTCTGCGTCTCTGGCTTCCGCGGAGCCGCAGCCCGCCAGCGCCAGGACAGCGGCGAGAGCGGGCAGGAGGGGGCGCGTCATGGGTGGGACTCCGTCAGAGAAGAAGATCGGTTCAGCCGCGCGATTTCCGCAGCGATCCGTTCGGGCGCGATTTCGCCTGTATGGGCCTGGGCCAATCGGCCGTCGGCGTGAAGCAAGAGCGTCATGGGGATGCCCACCGTGCGATAATGGCGCTGGGTCGCCATGGCGGGGTCGAGCAGCAGGTGGTCGAAGCGGAGGCCCTCACGCTCAAGGAAGGCGCGTACAGCGTCTTCGCCCTCGCCCTGATTGATGAGGAGGAAGCGGACATCGGGATGGTCGCGCTCGGCTTGCAGTAGAGCGGGCATCTCTCGTCGGCAGGGGGCGCACCAGGTGGCCCACAGGTTGATCACGGTCGGTCGCCCGTCCAACGACGCCAGATCGACCGCCGGACCGTTGAGGGCGGTCAGGGTCAGAGCCGGAGGCGGCAGGGGCTCAGTCGCTGACGCCAGTTGATAGGTCATGGTGAAGACCAAGGCCGCCGCCGACAGGGGCGCAACGGCCCAGAGGCGTTCTTGCGTGGTGCGCAAAAGGAAGAACAGCGTCAGGCCGGCGACCGGCAGAACCCAAAGCCAGATGAACCCGCCCTGCCATACCGCCAAGGCGCGCAAGGGGGCGTCGCTGAAAGAGGCCCAGTGAACGATGACGTGGGCCAGTCTTGCGGCGGCCAGACCGCCGATGACCACCACGGTGCTCCACAGGTTGAAGCGCTGGCTGACGCGGCTGGCCAGCAGACCTGTTCCGATCAGAAAAACAAAGACGCCCGCGAGAATGGCGAACCGTTCGCCCGACAAGATCAGAGGCCCGAGGACGATGGTGTTCACGCGGCGGCTCCGGCACGTTTCAGGGCATCCAGCATAGGCTGGACCGAGGTTTCGCCGACCAGACGCGTATCCGGCGCCTCGGTGGCGGAGCGGGACATGAAGATCAAGGTCGGCGGCCCCGCCACGAGGTAGCGTTTCATCATGGCGTGGGCCTCGGGCGTGCTGCGGGTGAGGTCGACCTGGATTAGATCGACTTCGGCCAGGCGGGCGACGACGTCCTGATTCTGGAACACCCGCCGTTCCATCACCCGGCAGCTGACGCACCAGTCGGCGGTGAAATAGACGAGGGCCGGGCGTTTTCGCGCGGAAGCCGCCGCCAGGGCGCTATCCAGCCCTGGTTGATCCACGACGACGGCGGCTGGCTGTGCGGCGACGACGGCGGTTGTCGGCGAAGAGCGCGTCAGGGGCGCCAAGGGGCGCCAGGGATCGACGGCGCCCAGGCTGAGGCCGCCCAGAAGCAGGACGCCCCAGGTCGCCGCCGCCAGACCTGCCGCGCGACCAAAGCGGCTTGATAGCCTGGTGCTGGCTCGACTGAAGAGGCCAAGCGCTGCGGCCAGAGCCAGGGCCAGTGCAGCCCCGAGCGCAAGCGTGGCGGCGGGTGGCAGAATACGGCTGGCCAGCCACCAGGCCATGCCCAGAAAGACGAAGCCGAACACCATCTTGACCCGGTCCATCCACGGGCCGGCCTTGGGCAGGAACCGTGCGCCGGCCGTACCGAACGCGATCAGAGGCAGACCCTTGCCCAGTCCCAGGAAGAACAGGGCCGCCGCACCGAGCAGGATGTCGCCGGTCTGGGCGATATAGAGCAGGGCGCCCGCCAGAGGGGCGGTGACGCAGGGGCCGACGATCAGGGCCGAGACGAAGCCCAGTCCCGCCGCGGACAGTAGGGTGCGGCGCCCATGGCCGTCGTCGCGCGACAGACGGCTGGTCCAGGCGGAAGGCAGTTGCAATGTGAAGGCGCCGAAGGTCGAGATCGCTAGGACTACAAAGATGACAGCCACGGCGCCGACCGCCCAGGCCGACTGCAAGGCCATCTGCAAGTTCTGGCCTGACCAGGCGGCGGCCACGCCCAGCAGGGCCAGGGCGCTGGACAGACCCAGGACATAGGCGACTGACAACACCAGACCGCGCCGTGACCCACGACCGTCAGCGCCGCGCCCAATGACGCCGGCCAGAATGGGGTACATGGGCAATACGCAAGGGGTGAAGGCCAGCAGGACTCCGAAGCCGAGGAAGGCCGCCAACACCCAGGCCGCGCCGCCTTTTAGCGCCAGTCGCCCTACGAAGCTGTCGTCCTTGGCTTTCGCCGGCAGAACAGCCGAGGCGGTCGCTGCGACAGACGTCACGGAATTGGCAGTGGGGGAAACGACCGAGGCGTCCGGGGCGACGGCCACAAGGGCGGTGGTCGGGACGATCTCTGCGTCGCCTTCAGGGGTGTCGATGTGGGCCTTGGGGCGAGCAGGGACGGTCACCGTTTGCGTTGTGGGGGGATAGCAGATCGAGTCTTCCAGGCAGCCTTGGTAGGTGATGCTGATCGACGACGGCGCGCCGGCCTGGGCCAAGGTGTCCGCAGACATGACGGCGCGACCGATGTCCCGCCAGATGTCGACCACTCCGAAGTCTGGATCGTCCTTGGATCGGCCCTTGGCCAGATCAAGGGGCAGAGGCGCGGCGCTATGGGCGACGGCGGCGGCGGTGTGTTCGCGATATAGATAGTAGCCTGGCGCGATGGCCCAGACGAAGGACAGATCGCCGTCAGCCTCTCGCGCTACGGTCAAGGCGAAGGCTTCGTCTGGCGACAGCGGCGTCTCAATTTGAGCTGACGCAGGAAACGCAAAGACAAGGGCAGCGAGGCAGGCGAAGGATAGACGTTGCAAGAAATTCATCTCTGACTGCTGGCGGCGAGAGCTTAAGTGGAGCTTAAGCCAAGGCCCGCATGCCGAAATGAGAGGCTCGTCGTAGAAGATGGCCCGGTTCGGGCAACGGATCAAAAAAACTGCGGCGATGCCAACGGGGGCGCTTTTTCATCGAAATAGACGCTCAATGGAAATCCCGCGATCCTGGCAGGATGCGCACGTCGCGCGGATGCCGATGCGACGGCTGTCGCGGCGGTTGCGGGTGGGCGATGATGTCGGCGCGAGCCAGTTGGGTGTCGGCTTCATGGTTTTCTGACAGGCGGGCCAGATCGGCTGTGCGGTCGATGATGCGGCGGGCGACGACGTGGACGACGCCTTCGGGACTTTTCTCGACCACGCCCTCGACCTGCATCAGCCGGGCGCTCATGATCTCGCGTCGGAATTGCTCCAGCATCCGCGCCCACAGGACCACGTTGGTGATGCCGGTCTCGTCCTCGAGGGTGACGAAGACGGCGTTGCCCTTGCCCGGTCGCTGACGCACCAGGACCACCCCAGCGACCTTCACCTGGGAGCCGCCGCGGAGGCCTTCTGTCTCGGCGCAAGTCAGCACGCGATCGGCGGCGAAGACGGGGCGCAGAACGGCCATGGGGTGCGCCTTCAACGACAGGCGTGCGGTCTGATAGTCGGCGGCGACATGCTCTCCCAGCGGCATCAGGGGCAACTGGGCGTCGGGCTCGACGCCCAGCTCGCGGGCGCCGCGCTCGCGCGCTTCTGCGGCGGCGAACAGGGGCAGGGGATCGTCGTCGGGCAATCGCCGCACGGCCCACAGCGCCTCGCGCCGGTCCTGGCCCAGGGATCGGAAGGCGTCGGCGTCTGCCAGTTTGCGCATGGCGGCGGCGGGCAGTTCGGCGCGGCGGGCCAGGGTTTCGACATCGATGAAGGGCCGGTCACGGGCGGCGACCAGGGCCTCGGCCCAGTCCTTCCTGAACCCTTCGATCTGACGCAGACCCAGTCGCAGGGCCGGCGCCGTCTTCGGTCCCTCCAGACTGTTGTCCCAGTGGCTGTGCGAAACATCGATGGGCTGCACCTCGACCCGGCCTACCTCCTGCGCCTCGCGCACGATCTGGGCCGGCGCATAAAAGCCCATCGGCTGGCTGTTCAACAGGGCGCAGGCGAAGGCCGCCGGGTGGTGGTGCTTGATCCACGAAGAGACATAGACCAGTTGCGCGAATGAGGCCGCGTGGCTCTCGGGAAAACCGTAGGAGCCAAAGCCCTTGATCTGGTCGAAGCAACGCTGGGCGAAGGCCGGATCATAGCCGCGTTCGACCATCCGCCCGACCATGCGGGTCTCATAGGTGTGCAGGCTGCCGTCGCCGCGGAAGGTGCCCATGGCCTTGCGCAGGCCATTGGCCTCGGCATCAGTGAACTCGGCGGCGACGATGGCCAGCTTCATCGCTTGTTCCTGGAACAGTGGCACGCCAAGGGTCTTGTGCAGAACCTGTTCGAGTTCGTCGGGCGGGCCGTGGGCGGGCGAGGGCGAGGAATAGATGACCTCCTCCACGCCATTCCGCCGTCGCAGATAGGGGTGAACCATATCACCCTGGATCGGGCCGGGACGGACGATGGCGACCTGGATGACGAGGTCGTAGAGGCAGCGGGGTCTCAGCCGAGGCAGCATGTTGATCTGGGCCCGGCTCTCCACCTGAAACACGCCGATGGACTGGCCCCGGCACAGCATGTCGTAGACGGCCGCGTCCTCGCGCGGGAGGGTGTGCAGATCCCAGTCCTCCTCCGCATGGGCGCGGATCAGGTCGAAGGCCTTGCGGATGCAGGTCAGCATGCCAAGCGCCAGCACATCGACCTTCATCAGGCGCAGGGCGTCGATGTCGTCCTTGTCCCATTCGATGAAGGTGCGGTCGGGCATGGCCGCATTGCCGATGGGGACCATTTCGTCCAGCCGGTCCTGGGTCAGGACGAAGCCGCCGACGTGCTGGCTGAGATGGCGGGGAAAGTTCAGCAGGCGCGACGCCATGGCGACGGCGCGGGCGATCAGAGGATTGGCGGTGTCCAGGCCCGCCTGAACGACGTGGCGGTCGCCGATCTCTGTCCCCCAACTGCCCCAGTGGCTTGCGGCCAGGCGGGCGGTGACGTCTTCGGTCAGGCCCAGCGCCTTGCCGACCTCGCGGATGGCGCTGCGCGGGCGAAAATGGATGACGGTGGCGGCGATGCCCGCGCGATGGCGGCCATAGCGTTCGTAGATATGCTGGATGATTTCTTCGCGCCGCTCGTGCTCGAAATCGACGTCGATGTCGGGCGGCTCGTCGCGGTCCTCGGACAGGAAACGCTCGAACAATAGATCGGATTCCATCGGGTCGACCGAGGTGATCCCCAGGACGTAGCAAACCGCCGAGTTCGCCGCCGAGCCCCGCCCCTGACACAGGATGCGCTTGTCCCGCGCCACGCGGACGATGTCGAAGATGGTCAGGAAGTAGGGCGCGATCGCCTTTCGAGCGATGAAGGCCAGTTCCTTGTCCAGTAGCGCCCGAACCTTGTCGGGAACGCCGTCGGTGTAACGCATGGCGGCGTGACGGCCGGTCAGGTCTTCGAGCCAGGCCTGCGGGTCCCATCCCGGCGGGATCGGCTCTTCCGGGTATTGGTAGCTGAGGTCGGACAGGTCGAAGGTGGCGCGCGACAGAAGAACCGTCGTCTCGACGACCGCCTCGGGCGCGTCGCGGAACAGGCGGGCCATTGCGGCGACGGGCTTGAGCCAGCGTTCGGCGTTGGCTTCCAGCCGGAGGCCGGCGGACTCGATGGTCACGCCTTCACGAATGCAGGTCAGGACATCATGAAGGTCGCGGTCCTGCGGCGCGGCGTAGAGGACGTCGTTGAGCGCCAGAAGGGGAGCGCCTGTCCGAGCCGCCATGGCCTTTAGTCGAACCAGCCTGCGCCGGTCGTCGCCGCGCCTGTGCATCGCGGCGCCCAGCCAGACGGCGCCGGGGGCAGCCTCGGCCACCCGCGCCACCACGGTCTCTAGTCCGGCCAGTTGATCGGGCGGCATGATGATCAGCAGCAGGCCCTCGGGGTCGGCCAGCAGGTCGCGCACGCCGATCTCGCACTCGCCCTTCCTCGCCCGGCGATTGCCCAGGGTCAGCAGGCGGGTCAGTCGGCCCCAGCCCGCGCGCGTCTCGGGATAGGCGATCACGTCGGGCGTTCCGTCATTGAAGACCAGCCGCGTCCCGGTCAGCAGGCGAAAGTCCGCCGCGCGTTGTTTTACCTCTTGGGACAGGGCTGGGTCATTCAGCGGGTCCTCGATGAAGGCGATCTCGCCGGGACTGCCGCCCGAGCGAATCCTGTCCGGCGGGGCCAGGCCTTCGCACCGGAGTTCCTTCAGCGCGCTCCAGGCCCGCACCACGCCCGCCACCGTGTTGCGGTCGGCCAGTCCCAGCCCGGCATAACCGCGCAGGATCGCCGTCAGCACCAGATCCTTGGGATGCGAGGCGCCGCGCAGGAAGGAGAAGTTGCTGGCCGTCGCCAGTTCGGCGTAGGCGCCGCAAGGGTCCAAGGTGTTCATGGCGCACTCATGCGAACAGGCCGTGGATGAACCAGCGGGGCTCTGGCGTCTCGCCATAGAGACCCTGGCGGAATAGCCAGAAGCGACGGCCCTCCCGATCTTCGACCCGGTAATAGTCGCGGGTGCGCTGGTCCGGCGCACGCCACCATTCGCCGCCGATCCGCTCGGGGCCTTCGGCGCGCGTCACCTCGTGCAGGACGCGGCGCCACCGAAACTTTAGGGGATAGCCGTCGGGCACCTCGGCCAGGGTTTCGACCGGCTGGGGCGGGTCGAACATCTGAAGAGGTCGCAAGGGCGGATCATCGGGATCGAGGTCGGGCCAAGGCTCGCCGCCCGAGCGGGCCGAGGCCGGAACCAACCGCGCGGCCCGCTCGGGAATGTGGGAGGCAAAGGGTTCGAACCGTAGCACTGCGTCGGGCCCCAGACGGGCGGTCAGCCGATCAATCAGGCGGCTGAAGGCCTCCTCGACTGGCGTCTCACGCTCCAGTCCCTGCTGGGCCGGCGCCAGAATCTGGGTCCAGGGCACGGACATCCGCATCTGGTCGAAGCCGAAGCCGGGGTCCAGCGGGTGAGACAGGGCCGCCATCCGCTCGCGGTACAGGCGCAGGGTCGCGGGTGCGTCGCGGGTCGGGCGGCCGGTGCGGACGATGATACGGCGCACCTCGCCGTCCACGCGATAGAATCCGGCCTCGAAGGCGCGGCCGCCCAGCCCTCTCTGGTCCAGCTGGTCCATGGTCTCGATCAGCAGGTCGGACAGGACCCGCTCGATGTCCTCCGGCGCCGAGATCGGCTCAAAGAAGATGCGGTCGACGACCACGGGCGCGGGCGGACGATGCGGGGTGATGCGCATGTCCTCGTCGCCCAGAACCCGCGCCAATCGGGCGGGGAAGTCGGCGCCGAAACGGGCGGCCAAGGGCGCGCGGGGGCGGTCGTCCAGATCGGCCAGACGCTTCAGCCCGGCGCGACGCAGGGCTTCCTCATCCTTTTCCGGCAACTCCAGCGCCGCGACCGAGAGGGCGCGCGCGGCCGCGCGATCCTGGCCCAGCTCAAACAGGCCGCCGGGGCCGAAACGGGCCAGGGCGCGAGCGACCTGAGGCGTTCCGGCAAGCGCGAGGCGAGACTGAAGCCCATCATGCTTCGCCCGTGTCTGGACGGTCTGCATCAGGCCTGCCTCTCCACGGAACAGGTGGGCGCAGCCGGTTACGTCCAGCATCAGGCCGTGAGGCGGGTCGAGCGCGATCATGGGGGTGAAACGGCCGAAATCCTCCAGCACCCGCGCCAGCAGGGCGTCGTCGAGGTCCGCTCGATGGGCGACGACGCGCAGGGCCGGGGTTCGCGCCTGCGCATCGGCCAGGGTCAGACCTGGCGTCAGCCCCGCCTGCGTCGCCGCCGGATCGACGGCGGCCAGCCGCAGCGCGCCCTTGATCTTTTCGGCCAGAACGACAGGCGGTCCATCCTCAGGCGGCGCGTCTCCCTCCCGCGCCTGACGCCGCAGCCGGTCGCTGGGCAGCCAGGGGAACCAGACCGCCAGATAGCGGCGCGGGCGGGCGGAAGGTTCGCTGCTCACGATCCCACTCCATGATCCAGGCTCCGGTCGCCCCGCCGCCGCGTCGCCGCAGCAGGGTCGCCGAAAAAGACGGTCGTCCCGGCGCTCCGCCCTCTAGAGGTTCTGAAGCCCAGGACGCCACGGACCAGCGGGTCTCGGCGGCGCTGGGGCAGGGAAGGGCGCCCGCCCGCGCCAGGAACAGGGTCGCGCCCCCGGTTTCGGCCGCCAAAGCCAGTCGCCGGCTGGCCGTCAGGCTGAAGGCCTTGGCCTCGCCCCAGGCGCTCAGCAGGACTGCGCCGACGGCGGAACTGCGCAGGGCCTCTTCGCCCACGGCCAGCAGAGTCTGCACGTCGCGCGTTCGCACAAGCAGCAGATCGCGCGGCGACAGCCCCATCTCATGCAGGCCCGGCCCATGCGGCTGCCCCGCCTCCTGGCCCATCATCTCATGCAAGCCCCAGACGATGGGCCGCCCCGCCGCCGCCCGCAGAGCCATGCCCAAGCCGAAGGCGTTGACCGCCACGGCGTCGGCAGCCGCAGCGGCGTAGAAATCGTGGACGCGGCCTGTCGCCAGGGGAGCGAAGGCGTCGCCGCCTTTCTGATGTGAGGTCGCCTCGCCACGACGACCGCCGGATCGATCCAGCGCCTCCAGCCGGGTCTTCAGCGCCATAAGCGCATCAGGGTGTGAACAAATGTTCTTCATTTGTTCTATATGCACCTTGTGCCCCCGGTGGTGTCAAGCGAGGCCGATGCGCAGTTTGCATGTCAGTGGATCGTGCGAGACGGAGGTCTTGCGAGAACGGATCGAGGGGATGACGGCCTGGGCTCCGACCGCCGCGGACGCATTGTTGGTGCAACGCTCAATCTCCCTCGTCGTTGTTTCACGAGGAAGAACGACATGAAGCCTTTCGCGGCGCTCCCCTCCCGCGATTTCAGCCCATCACAGACAAGCACGACTGAAGGAAACACCATGCCCAAGCCGCCCGTAGCAGACGCCCGCCCCGGTGAGGGCGGTGAACTTCATCAGACCGCCTCTACGCCTGACACGCGCCTTACGACGAACCACGGCGTGCCGGTCAGCGACGACCAGAACTCGCTGAAGGCCGGCCGCCGCGGCTCGACCCTGCTCGAGGATTTCGTGCTGCGCGAAAAGATCCAGCACTTCGACCATGAGCGCATTCCAGAGCGCATCGTCCACGCGCGGGGATCGGCCGCCCATGGTTTCTTTGAACTGACCGAGAGTCTGAAAGACTACACAACGGCCAAGATCCTGACCGAGGTCGGAAAGAAGACCGAGGTCTTCACGCGCTTCTCGACGGTCGCCGGGGGCGCGGGGTCGGTGGACACGCCGCGCGACGTGCGCGGCTTCGCCGTGAAGTTCTACACGACCGAAGGCAACTGGGACCTGGTGGGCAACAACATCCCCGTCTTCTTCATCCAGGACGCGATCAAGTTTCCGGACCTGATCCATGCCGTGAAGATGGAGGCGGACCGCGGCTATCCCCAAGCGGCCAGCGCCCATGACACCTTCTGGGACTTCATCAGCTTGATGCCCGAGAGCACGCACATGGTGATGTGGGCCATGTCCGACCGGGCGATTCCGCGGTCTCTGCGCATGATCGAGGGGTTCGGGGTCAACACCTTCCGACTGATCAACGCCAAGGGCGAGGCGACCTTCGTCAAGTTCCACTGGCGCCCGAAGCTGGGAACCCAGTCGACCTGCTGGGACGAGGCGGTCAAGATCGCCGGCGCCGACCCGGATTATCATCGCCGCGATCTGTTCGAGGCCATCGACCAGGGCGATTTCCCGGAGTGGGAGTTCGCGGTTCAGCTCTTGAGCCAGGCCGAGGCGGACGCCCTGCCGTTCGATGTTCTGGACGCGACCAAGCTGATCCCCGAGGAGACCCACCCGCTTCGGGTCATGGGCCGCATGGTGCTGAATCGCAACCCGGACAACTTCTTCGCTGAAACCGAACAGGCCGCCTTCCTGCCGACCAACATCGTGCCCGGCATTGACTTCTCGGAAGATCCCCTGCTGCAAGGCCGGCTTTTCTCCTACCAGGACACGCAGCTGTCGCGTTTGGGAACGGTCAACTTCCACCAGATCCCGATCAATCAGGCCAAGGGCTGTCCCTTCCAGAACTTCCAGCGCGACGGCCACATGCAGACCCAGGTCTTCAAGGGACGCGCCAACTATGAACCCAACAGCCTGGCCGAGGCGGGCGAGGAGGGCGGGCCGCGCGAGGACCCGCAGGGCGGCTTCCGCACCGCCGCCGTGGCGATGGAGGGCGAGAAGGTCCGGCTGCGCGCCGAGAGTTTCGCCGACCACTATAGCCAGGCGCGGCTCTTCTTCCGCTCGCAGACCGAGATCGAGCAGGCCCATCTGGCCAGCGCCATCGTGTTCGAGCTCTCGAAGGTGTCCCTTGACCATGTACGAAACCGGGTCGTGGCCAATCTGCGTAATGTCGATGAAGGCCTGGCGAAACGGGTGGCGAACGGGCTGAATCTGCCGCTGCCCAAGGCCGCGAAACCCGCGGTCGATCCGATCGATCTGGAGCCGTCGCCCGCCCTCAGGATCGTCGGCAAATATCCGGACACGCTGAAGGGCCGCAAGGTCGCGATCATGGTGGCTGACGGGTCTGACGGCGCCGTGGTCGCGGGTGTCCGCAAGGCGGTGGAAGGCGACGGCGGGGCGGTGTTTATCGTCGCGCCCAAGGTCGGCGGAGCGACGCTGGCTGACGAATCCATGCTGGCCGTCGACGGCCAGTTGGCGGGAAGCCCTTCGGTGCTCTTCGATGCGGTCGCGGTCGTCCTGTCAGACGAGGGATGCGCCCAACTCCTGAACGAGGCGGCGGCTGTGGACTTCCTTCGGGACGCCTTCGGTCATCTCAAGGCCATCGGCCATACGTCGGAGGCTCGACCGCTTCTGGACCGAGCGGGAATCACGCCTGACGAGGGAGTCGTCGACCTGTCTGCGGCGAAGGCAGCGGACTTCCTGCCGCCGGCCCGCACGCGTCAGTGGGCGCGGGAGCCAGCCGTACGAACCTTGGCCTGATCATCTTGTCCAACGGGCTTGATGCGGGAAGGGCGGGCGTCACGCAGCGACGTCCAGCCCTTCCTGCATCAGGGACGGCATGAGGGGCTCGGACGGGAAGCCGAGATCGGGATTGCTGCGCACTTCGATCAGGCGTTCGCCATGATAGAGGCAGAGGGTAGAGAAGCCGAACCACTCGGCCATGACGGGATCTAAGGCCTTACGCGCCGAGGCGTCGTCTCTGGCGTCCAGGACTCGGATTTCCCGCGCCGGGACGCCGGGCATGTTAACGATGCAATAGTATGAAATCACGCGACTTTCCTAAAGTTGCGGCCTCAAACGACTTTGCAGCCGAAGGGTTCCTCATCTCGCCCGATTGAGCCGACGTCTTATCGGCGCAGATGCATCGCTGCTGTCGTAACGCTTTTGGGCGGGCGTCGGCGGGGCGCAGGAAGGAGCGAGCGCGGAAAGGACCGGCGTGGCTTGAGAAAAACCAACACAGGTTATTGCGTTGGCGGCTGCGACCTCTAGGCAGGAAGGCTTTCGTCGTTCACCTGAGGTCAGACTGCTGATGAAGTCGTTCCGTCGCCCGTCTCCGGGCTCGAGGGCCGAAGCCTTGTCCACAATCGGGCTGGGTCTGGTTCTGGCCTTTTTCCTCGCGACGAGCACGGTGGCCTGGTTCAACGTCCAGGTTCTGCGGGCGAACAACCAGCAGATCATTCATACGCATAAGGTCATCGTCGCCGTCGACGAACTCCTGGGAACGGTTCAGGACGCCGAGACCGGACAGCGAGGATATCTACTCACCGGCAATCCTCTTTATCTTCAGCCCTACGAGCTGGCTTCGGCGGCCGTGAGCCGCCGCCTGGAGGATGTGGCCGTTCTGACCCAGGACAATCCGGTGCAGCAGGCCCATGTGCGGCAGGTTCGCAGACACGTCGACGCGAAGATGACCGAGCTGGACGCCACGATCCAGACGCGCCGCGCCGAAGGCTTACAGGCTGCCGTGGCCAGGATGAACACGGATCGCGGCAAGGCGGAGATGGACGCCATCAGGGCCGAGGTGAACCTGATGAGGCAGGAGGAGCAGAAGCTCCGCCTCGCGCGCCTCGAGGAAATGGACGCCGCTTACACCACTGCCTTGATCAGCGGGGTCCTCTCCGGCCTCCTTGGCGCCGCCCTGACCCTGGCCATCTACGCCCTCATCCGGCGCAGCGCCCGTCAAAGGGCCCGACAGGAGTGGATTCACAAGGGCCAGGTCGGTCTGGCGGACGCCATGATGGGCGACCAGTCGGTCGAGCAACTGGCCGACAGCATTCTCGCCTATCTGGCGCGGTATGCCGATGTTCAGGCGGCGGCCCTCTTCAAGGGAGAGGGCGGCGTATTTCGGCGAGTCGCCGCGCTCGGCGTTCCGGCCGACGCGCCGATCCCGGCGCGTTTCGGTCCGCGCGAAGGCCTGTTGGGGCAGGTCGCCGCCGAAGGGCGCGCGTTGACGGTGTCGGACGTGCCTGAGGGCTATCTGACGATCGGCTCGGCGCTGGGACGCGACAAACCCCGACACCTCGTCATCGCTCCGGGCCGGGCTGACGGCGAGATCAACGCCGTGCTCGAACTCGGCTTCCTGCGTCTCCCCGATGATCGCCTCATGGCGCTGCTGGAGGAGACGGCGCCGCTGATCGGCACGGGCTTGCGGTCGGCCCGCTATCGGGCCCGACTGCAGGACATGCTGGAGGAGACCCAGCGCCAGTCCGAGGAGCTTCAGGTCCAGAGCGAAGAGCTTCGCGTCTCGAACGAGGAACTGGAAGAGCAGGGACGCGCCCTCAAGGAATCCCAGGTGCGTCTGGAACAGCAGCAGGCGGAACTGGAACAGACCAACAGCCAGCTCGAGGAGCAGGCTCAGGTGCTGGAAACCCAGCGCGATGATCTGGAGCGCGGATCGGCGGCCTTGGAGCTCAAGGCGCGAGAGCTGGAGCAGGCCAGCCAGTACAAGTCCGACTTCCTCGCCAACATGTCCCATGAGCTGCGCACGCCGCTCAACTCGCTTCTGATCCTGTCGAAACTGCTGGCTGACAATCCCGACGAGACCCTGTCGGAGGAGCAGGTCAAGTACGCGCGCACGATCCAGTCCTCGGGCAATGATCTGCTGACCCTGATCAACGACATCCTCGACCTGTCCAAGATCGAGGCCGGCCATATTCAGGCGCGCCCTGAGGCGGTGTCCTTGCAACGCCTGGGCGACGACATCCGGCAGACGTTCCAGCCGGTGGCTGACGAGCGCGGCCTCACCTTCGAGATCGACCTGGGATCTGGCGATGACGTGCTTGAGACGGATCGCCAAAGGCTTGAGCAGATCCTGAAGAACCTTCTGTCGAACGCCTTCAAGTTCACCGAGAAGGGCAAGGTGACGCTGTCAGTTTCGGCCGTCGGTTCTGATGAAGTGGCTTTCGCCGTTTCGGATACGGGCATCGGCATCGCCCCGGACCAGCAGAAAGGCGTGTTTGAGGCCTTCCAGCAGGCGGACGGCACCATCAGCCGGCGCTACGGCGGGACTGGCCTGGGCCTGTCCATCTCACGCGAACTCGCCCGTCTGCTCGGGGGGCGTATCCGCCTAGAAAGCCGGCCGGGCGAGGGCAGCGTCTTCACCCTGACCCTGCCGCGCACCTATGACGCCGCGCGCGTGGCGCCGCGAGAGGCGCCGACCGGATCGCCCGCTGCGGCTTCGCCGGCTTCAACGCCCGTTGCGGCGGAAGCCAGGCCCTTGGCCCGGACCCTGGATGACGATCGCGATCATCTGGCGGGGGCGCGTCGCCTGCTCCTGGTGGTGGAGGACGACGACCGCTTCGCCGCCATTGTCCGCGACCTGTCCCGGGAGATGGGGTTCCAGTGCATTCTGGCAGGCACGGCGGAGGAGGCCGTGAAGCTGGCCAAGCGCTATCGCCCCAACGCCGTGGTGCTCGACATCGGTTTGCCGGACCAGTCCGGCCTCACGGTGCTGGACGTGCTCAAGCGCGACGACGAGACACGCCATATTCCTATCCATGTCGTCTCTGCCGACGATCACAGCCAGACCGCCCTGTCGCTCGGAGCGATCGGCTATGTGATGAAGCCGGTGGCGCGCGAGGCCCTGGCCGATGTGCTTCGTTCGCTGGAGGAAAAGCTGACGCGGACGATGCGTCGTGTCCTCATCGTCGAGGACGACGTGGTTCAGCGCGAGGCGGTCAGCAAGCTGCTTGAATCCAGGGATGTGGAGACGGTCGGCGTCGGGACAGCGGCGGAATGTCTGCAGCAACTCAAGAGCCAGACTTTTGATTGCATGGTGCTGGACCTGACCCTGCCGGACGCGTCGGGATTCTCTCTGCTGGAGACGCTCAGCCGCGAGAGCGGGCAGGGCTACCCGCCAGTCATCGTCTATACCGGCCGCGACCTGTCCCCGGAACACGAGCAGCAGCTACGCCGCTATTCCAGCTCCATCATCATCAAGGGCGCCAAGTCGCCTGAACGGCTGCTGGACGAGGTCTCCCTGTTCCTGCACCAGGTGGTGTCGGAACTGCCGCCCGAGCAGCAGAAGATGATCCGCAAGGCTCGCCACCGCGACGCTGTGCTGGAAGGCCGGAGGATTCTCATCGTCGAGGATGATGTGCGCAACATCTACTCCCTGACCAATGTGCTGGAACCGCGCGGCGCCCGCATCGAGATCGCGCGCAACGGCAAGGAGGCCATCGAGCGACTGGAACGGTCTGCTGAAGATCCGGCGCAGTCCATCGACCTGGTCTTGATGGACGTCATGATGCCCGTCATGGACGGCCTGACCGCCACGCGGGAGCTGAGGAAGGACCCGCGCTGGCGCGACCTGCCGGTGCTGATGCTGACGGCCAAGGCCATGCCCGATGATCAGGAGCGCTGCATGGCGGCGGGGGCCAACGACTACATGGCCAAGCCCCTGGATGTGGACAAGCTGCTGTCGCTCGTGCGTGTCTGGATGCCCCGTTGAGTCCGGTCGCACCCCACGAAGTGGAAGACATAGAGATCCAGCTGCTGCTGGAGGCGCTGTTCCAGCGCTACCACTATGACTTCCGTCATTATGCGCGAGCCTCGATCAAGCGTCGCCTGCTCCAGGCGCGGGCCCATTTCGGCCTGCCGAGCCTGACGGCGCTTCAGGAGCGCGTCCTGCACGACCCGGAGATGCTGCCGCAGCTTTTGGGTTTCCTGACGGTCCAGGTCAGCGAGATGTTCCGTGACCCCGCCTATTTCCGGGCTCTACGCGAGCAGGTCCTGCCGCATCTGAGAACCTATCCCTCCCTGAAGGTGTGGATCGCGGGATGCAGCGCCGGCGAAGAGGTCTATTCGCTCGCCATCCTGTTCCGTGAGGAAGGTCTGTTCGACAGGACGATGTTCTACGCCACGGATATCAATCCTGACGCGCTGCGGGCGGCGGAGGCCGGCGTCTATTCGCTGGATCGCATCCGAAAATTCACCGAAAATCACCAGAAGTCAGGCGGTCGAACCTCGCTGTCGGACTATTACACCGCCGACTACGGCCGGGCGGTGTTCGACAAGTCCCTGAGGGCCAATGTGGTCTTCTCGGACCATAGCCTGGTGTCGGATGCGGTCTTCGGCGAGATGCAGTTGATCTCATGCCGCAATGTGATGATCTACTTTGATCGTCCGCTACAGGATCGGGCCGTCGGCCTGTTCAAGGATTCACTGGCTCGCAACGGCTTCCTGGGCATCGGTTCAAAGGAGAGCTTGCGCTTCTCGCGGCACGCCGGCGCCTTTGCCGACTTCGTCCCGGAAGAGAAGATCTATCGCAGGCGCGAGCCATGAACCCTGATCCTGCTCGAGCTCTCGTGATCGGCGCCTCGGCCGGAGGGGTGCAGGCCCTGCTCGCCATCCTGCCGGAGCTGCCCGCCGACTTTCCCTTGCCGGTCCTGATCGTCCTGCACGTGCCCGCCGACCGCAGTAATGTGCTGGCGCCTTTGTTTGCTTCCAAATGCGCGCTGACCGTCAAGGAGGCGGAGGACAAGGAGCCCACGCAGCCGGGCGTAGTCTATTTCGCCCCTTCCGATTATCACCTTCTGGTCGAGGCGGACGGCGCTCTGGCCCTCTCGTCCGACGAGGTGGTCAACTATTCCCGCCCTTCCATCGACGTCCTGTTCGAAAGCGCCGCTGACGCCTATGGCGCGGGGCTGGTCGGCCTGGTTCTGACCGGCGCCAATGAGGATGGGGCGGCGGGATTGAAGGCGGTCGCCGCCGCCGGCGGTCTGACATTCGTCGAAGATCCTGCCTCCGCCTATGCCCGCCCTATGCCGGAGGCCGCCCTTCGCGCCTGCTCGGCCGCACAAGTGATGTCGCTCGCGCGCATTCCCGAAGTTCTGAAAGGCCTTGGACAAGCATGACTAGCCCGGAGAAGCCGATCCATCTCTTGCTTGTGGACGATCTCGAGGAGAACCTCCTCGCCCTGGAAGCTCTGCTGAAGCGTGACGGCGTGGTCTGTCTCAAGGCCCGCTCCGGCGACGAGGCTCTGGAACTTCTGCTGGTGCATGACTTCGCCCTCGCCCTGGTGGATGTCCAGATGCCTGGCATGGACGGTTTTCAGCTCGCGGAGTTCATGCGCGGGAACGCTACAGCGCGGCATATTCCCATCATCTTCGTTACGGCCGGCAGCGCCGACCAGCAGCGCCGCTTCAGGGGCTATGAGGCCGGGGCGGTGGATTTCATCCAGAAACCCGTCGAGACGGACATCCTGAAGAGCAAGGCGAACGTCTTCATCGAGCTCTACCGCCAGAGGCAGGAGATCCTCTCGCATCGAGACGAACTCAAGGCCTATGCGGCCGCCCTCAGCGCCGCCGACCGCCGCAAGAACGACTTCATCGCCATGCTGGGGCACGAACTGCGCAATCCCGTCATGGCCTTCAGGGCGGGGCTGCAATTGCTTGAGCGGCAGACTGATCCCGAACGCAGCGCCCTGATCCACGCGCGGATGGAGGTGCAGGCCCATCATCTGTCGCGGCTGATCGAGGATCTGCTGGACGTGGCGCGCATCGACCAGGGCAAGATCTCGCTGAAGCGCGAGCGGGTGACTGTGCAGAGCATCATCGACTCGGCGGTCGACACCAGTCGGCCCAAGATCGACGCAGGGCGCCACGACCTGACGGTCGACATGCCGGGGTCTCCGATCTGGCTCGACGGCGACTTCACGCGTCTGTCTCAGGTGGTGAGCAATCTGCTGACCAATGCCGCCAAGTACACGCCGTCGGAGGGCCGCATCCAGGTGTCGGCCAATAGGGTCGAGGACCGCGTGCGGATCGATGTCGCTGACAACGGGGTCGGCGTGCCGGAAGAGATGCAGGTCCGCGTCTTCGATCTGTTCACCCAGTCCAAGGGACCTGACGATCGATCGCGCGAAGGCCTCGGCATCGGGCTCGCCCTGGTTCGAGAACTCGTCGAAATGCATGAGGGCGCCGTCGAGTTGGAAAGCAACGGGCCGGGGTCAGGCAGCCGGTTCACGGTCTGGTTCCCGGTCGTCGGCTAGGTGCTCTGAGGCGTTCAGCCTACTTTCGAACACTCGGGAACCAGCTGAGAAGTCGAAGGTTCGTACTGCGAATGTAGAGCTTGTCGCCTGCCGCTGGCCGGTCGACGCTTTGGAGGAGCAGGGCATGCAGAAATCGGTTTCGGCGAGCGAGAAACGGGCGCAGCCCACGGCGCCTGAAAAGGCCAAGGCTGAAGCTGTGGCGAAAGCGCGTTCCGTCGCGCCTGATCTCGCCGCGCGCATCGGCAGCACGCCGGCCACCAAGTTCCGGGGTGATCCCGATATCTTCGGTCGGCTGGTGGAGGACCATGATCGCCACCGTGCGCTTCTGGCCATGATGGAGGAGACAGAGGGGAAGTCTCCCGACCGCGTGCGTCTCTTCGACGAACTGGTTCATGAACTGAAGGCTCACGCCGCCGCCGAGGAGCAGGCGCTGTGGTCCAGCGTGCTGAGAAATCCCGCCACGACGGATTTCGCGCGCCACGCCGTCGCCGAGCACAAGGAGATCGATGACCTCCTGGCGGATCTGGCCGCGCGGGACATGGCCTCTCCCGGCTGGATACGGCGCTTCGCCGCCCTGCGAGAAGAATACCTCCATCACATCCGGGAGGAAGAGCAGGAGCAGTTTGTCGCGGCTGAAAAGGCGTTGAGCCCTGCTGATCTCCGCCACATGCGCACCGTCTTCAACCGGCGGAAGAAGGAAGAGAAGGCGGCCGTCGAGGTCGAAAAGAAGATCCGTCTCAAGGCGTGATGTCCTTGCTCCGGGGCGGGCAGTCGCTCCCGAACGGCCAGCCGGCATTGATTGTGCGGCCGCGACGTTGACTGACGAAACTGAGGGGGCGGCGACACGTGACATTGCAACAAGGGCTGGCGTTCGGACTGATTGCGCTGACGATCGGCGCCTTCATCTGGGGTCGGTTTCGCTACGATCTGGTGGCGGCGGTCGCCCTCGTGGCGGGTCTCATCCTGGGCGTGGTTCCGGCGGAGGCCGCCTTTGACGGGTTCAAGAATGATGTCACGGTCATCATCGCCTGTGCGCTGATTGTCTCGGCGGCCTTTGCGCGCTCGGGCATTGTGGAAGCGGCGATGCGCCGGGTTCTGCCGCTGTTGAAGACCGAGCGGAGTCAGGTTCCGGTGCTGACCGGGGTCGTCACCCTGCTGTCCATGGCCACCAAGAACGTCGGAGCCCTGGCGATCATGATGCCGGTGGCCCTGCAGGTGGCCCGCCGCACCGGGTCAGCGCCCTCGCGACTGCTGATGCCTATGGCCTTCGGGGCCATGGCGGGAGGAATGGTGACGCTGGTCGGAACAGCACCGAACATCATCGTCGCCCAGGTGCGCCAGGAGGTCGTGGGCCAGCCGTTCGGCATGTATGATTTTGCACCAGTCGGTCTCGGCCTGACGGCCATCGCCCTGGCCTTTCTCGCGTTCGGCTATCGGCTGCTGCCCAGGGAGCGTCACAGCGCCGCTGTGATGAACGCGGCTCTTGATGAGAACGCCTACGTCACCGAGGTCAGCGCACCTGACGACTGGGCGCCCGGGTCCATGACGGTGTCAGCCCTGATGAGAAGCGGGGAGGGGGAGGTGCGGATCATGGCCCTGATCCGCAACGGCAGGCGCCGACCGAACCCCCGTGGGAACGTGGTCGTCAAGGCGGGGGACATCCTGCTCATCGCAGGCGAACAGCAGGGGCTTGAAGCCTTTCTGGCTACGGCGCGTCTGAAGTTGGTCCGGGAGAACCGGCCCATCGCCACGGAGAGCGCCTCCGAGGAGATTGCTGTCATTGAGGCCGTCGTCGGCCGCAACTCGCCGTTGCAGGGTCAGTCCGTTCGGCAGTCCGACCTCTACGGGCAACATGGCATCAACCTTCTAGGCGTGTCGCGCAGCGGCTACGAACTGACCCAGCATCTTCGGACCGCCAAACTGGCGTCGGGCGACATCCTTCTGCTTCAGGGCGCGGAGCAGAGCTTGCCGACCGCGCTGAAAGCTCTCGATCTGCTGCCCCTGGCTGAGCGGGAGGTGCGACTGGGTAGTCGGCGCAAGCGCTTCCTGCCCGCCGTCGTCCTTGCGATCGCCATGATCCTCGTCGGTTTCGGCCTTGTCCCGGTCGCCGTGGCCTTCTTTGGCGCGGCCGTTGTGATCGTGGCCATGGGCGGGCTGAAAATGCGTGAGGCCTACGCTGCTCTGGACGGACCGCTTCTGGTTCTCATCGCCGCCTTGATCCCGGTTTCAGGTGCGATCCAGCAGACCGGCGGTTCGGAGCTGATTGCGGGCCTGTTGAGACATGTCTTCAGCGGTCTGCCCGGAGTGCTGGCGATTTGCGGGGTCATGTTGGCCTCAATGGCGGTGACCCCCTTCCTGAATAATGCGGCGACGGTCCTGATCGTCGCGCCGATCGGCGC
>NZ_JACARP010000260.1:0-300 GCF_013386595.1 Brevundimonas sp. P7753
ACAGATGCTTCGACTGACAGACCGCTATCGCAGGCAAGCCAGCTCCCACATTAGTATGGGGATGGTTTTGATATCTGTTTCTGCAAGGAGCCCTGCATGTCGACTGCCGTTCGTCTCGCCCAACCCACCGATGCTGAAGGCATCAGCCAGGTCATCCTGGCCGCCCTGCACAGCAGCAATGCGCGGGATTACCCGGCCGAGGTGATCGCCCGCGTCGCGAGCAACTTCACGCCTGACGCGGTATTGGCGTTGCTCACGCGGCGGCTGGTGCTGGTGGCGGTGCAGGGCCAGGCGATCGTG
>NZ_JACARP010000261.1:0-308 GCF_013386595.1 Brevundimonas sp. P7753
ACGCTCATTGCGAAGGTCCATCCCTTGGCGCTTGCGGCCCGGAGCGCCTTGGCGACCGCTACATACACATTGCTTGCCCTGAATTCGCCCGATGCCCGAACCGGCACGTCCGCACGCGAGTTCCAGCGCACGGCCACGTGGGAACGCTTGCCCCACGCAGCGATGACACGAGACAGCTTTGCTTTGGATGCCTCGACCGGCCAACTCTTGTCTCGTTCCATTGGCGCGAGATCGCTGTCGGCGGTGCTCTGCGCAGGCGCTTCGAACAAAGGCGTGACGGAGTGTGCTATCGGCGTCTCGTCTTTCCC
>NZ_JACARP010000262.1:0-455 GCF_013386595.1 Brevundimonas sp. P7753
ACCCCAACGCCCCGGCCCCGCGCTACGGCATCCGTGGCCGAAATGACCGCGGTGGGGGCGACGGCCCGCCCAAGCGTGGCAAGGGTCGCCCCGGCGGTCCCAAGCCCCGCAACGGCGTCAAACCCTCCGGCGGCCTGAAGGGGGTTCGCAAGGGCAAGCGGAAGTGAAGCCCGCCCCCTTCGACGCCGCTCAGGACCTGGCCGACGCCCCGCGCACCGGAGGCGGCCAGAAGCCCAAGGATGCCGCCACCCTGATCCTGACGCGCGGCGGAGACCGGCCCGAGGTGCTGATGGGCCGACGCGCGCCCGGCCATGTCTTCATGGCCTCGAAATGGGTTTTCCCCGGCGGGCGTATCGACCGTTCCGACTTCACCGCCGCCGCGACGGGCGAACTGTCGTCAGACGTCGCCCGGCGCTTGGAGGCGGAAATGCCCGCCCGCCGCGCCCGCGCCCTGG
>NZ_JACARP010000263.1:0-349 GCF_013386595.1 Brevundimonas sp. P7753
CGGCGGCGGCGGCGGCAATGGCGACTTGACCATCGCCAATAGCGTTACGGGCCTGGTCGGTGCCGCCGTCAGCGTCGGCATCGGCGGCAACGGGGGGGCAGGCGGCACGGGGGGTAATGTCACGGCCTCTAGCGCCGGCGGCGATATTCTCACGCGCGGCGATTTTTCGTCCGGCCTGATCGCCCAGACCATTGGCGGCGGCGGCGGCAACGGTGGTTACAGCATCGGCGCCAGCGTCATGGGCGGTCTCGGCGCGGCGGTGACGGCGACCATCGGCGGCGAAGGGGCCAACGGCGGTCGCGGCGGCAAGATCAACATCGACTACACCGGCGATATCGCCACGCTGGGT
>NZ_JACARP010000264.1:0-376 GCF_013386595.1 Brevundimonas sp. P7753
CCGCGCGAATGGGCCGCCTGGTTCGCCGCCGCCCAGGTCTCGCCCGCCGATGCCGCCCCGCCCCCGCGTCTGACCGCCGACAACCAGGCCATGGAGGTGGCGGCGGCCCTGGGCGATCAGGGCGTGGCCCTGGGCTCGCCCATCCTCTATGCGCGCGAGATCGAACGGGGGCTGCTGGTCCGCCCCTTCAATCAGACCGTCGCCTTGGCCGAGGGCTACTGGATCTGCTACCCGCCCGCCCGGCGCCTGACCCCCAAGATCGCCCGCTTCCGCGACTGGCTGCTCGACACGGCGCGGGCCGACCCGGCGGTGGTCGAGGGCGCGAGGCTGGCGGGGCGGCAAGTGGGGGAGACGGGGTAAGTCCTTCTCCCTCCCC
>NZ_JACARP010000265.1:0-257 GCF_013386595.1 Brevundimonas sp. P7753
GTCGCGGGCGTCTCACTTGGAGGAAGCATCGGCCCGTCGAAGCCCTAAGCGGAAAAATCCTGGGGGGCTGGGGGGGCTGTTCAGGATCCGGGACTCTTCCGAACTCCGACGAGCCGATGATGTAGATTTGACCCCCGTTCCGGGCGGGCTCACGACCGAATGGGGGCCTTTTCGTGTTCTGCGAGATTTTTTGCTCGCCGCGCCGAAATCAGACCTTGGACAGGATCAGGGTCTGTCTCTTATTCTCATTTCTTATG
>NZ_JACARP010000032.1:0-68845 GCF_013386595.1 Brevundimonas sp. P7753
CTTCACCGCCGCCGGCGGCGCGCGGATGCAGGAAGGCGCGCTGAGCCTGATGCAGATGGCCCGCACCACCCTGGCGGTGCAGGAGGTGAAGGCGGCGCAGCTGCCCTATATCGTCATCCTGACCGACCCGACCACGGGGGGCGTGACCGCTTCCTACGCCATGCTGGGCGATGTCCACCTGGCCGAGCCGAACGCTCTGATCGGCTTCGCCGGTCCGCGCGTGATCGAGACCACGATCCGCGAGAAACTGCCGCCGGGCTTCCAGCGCGCCGAGTATCTGCAGGGCAAGGGCATGGTCGACAAGGTCGTGGCGCGCGGCGACCTGCCCAAGACCCTGGGCCAGATCATGTCCATGCTGATGGGCGGCAAGCGCAAGGCGGCCTAAGGCCACCTATGGACCCGATCTCCCAGCGCCTTCTGGCCCGTCATCCCCAGCGCATCGACCTGTCGCTGGACCGGATGCGGGCCCTGTGCGCGGCGCTGGGCGATCCGCAGGATCGGTTGCCCCCGGTGGTCCATGTCGCCGGCACCAACGGCAAGGGTTCGACCGTGGCCCTGATCCGGGCCATCGCCGAGGCAGCGGGTCTGCGGGTCCACGCCTATACCTCGCCACATCTGGTGCGTTTCAACGAGCGCATCCGGCTGGCCGGGACCCTGATCAGCGACGATCAGTTGAACGCTATCCTTGATCGCATCGAGGCGGTGTCGGGCGAGGCCACCGTATTCGAGAGCACGACCGCCGCCGCTTTTCTGGCCATGAGCGAGACCCCCGCCGATCTGGCCATCATCGAGGTGGGGCTGGGCGGGTCGCTGGACGCTACCAATGTCATCGACCGACCCCTGCTGAGCGTCATCACCCCCGTCGATCTGGATCACGCCGAATTCCTGGGCGACAAGATCGAGGGCGTCGCCGCCGAGAAGGCGGGCATCCTCAAGGCCGGGGCGCGCGGCGTCATCGCTCGTCAGTCCGAGGCGGTCATGGCGGTGATCGAACGCCGCGCTGCCGAGGTGAACTCGCCCCTGACCGTCATGGGGGTGGATTTCGACGCCTGGGCCGAGCGCGGCGGGCTGGTCTATCAGGATCAGGAACGCTTCCTCGACCTGCCGGCCCCGGCGCTGAGCGGCCCGCACCAGTTCGACAATGCGGGCGTGGCCGTGGCCGCCGCCCTGGAGCTGGACCTGCCCGAAGCCGCCATCGCCGAGGGGCTGAAATCGGTGCGCTGGCCAGCGCGGATGCAGCGTCTGACCGCCGGACCCTATGCCGAGCGGGCGCAAGCCGCCGACGCCGAGCTGTGGCTGGACGGTGGGCATAATCCTCACGCCGGGCGCGCCATGGCCCGAACCCTGGCCGAGCGTCAGGCAAGGGCGCCGCGCCCCCTGGCCCTGATCGTCGCCATGCTGGCCAACAAGGACGCGGGCGGCTTCTTCGAGGCGCTGAAGGGCGTGGAGGCCCAGGTCTTTACCGTCGGCTTTGACGGCGCGGCGGCGGACCCGGCGGCCCTGGCGGCGGTGGCCCAGGGGCGCGGCTTCGGGGCCATGGCGGCGGGCTCGGTGAGCGAGGCGCTGGACCGGGCCCTGGCCCTGGGCGCGGGCCGCGTGGTCATCTGCGGCTCGCTTTATCTGGCCGGCGAAGTGCTGGGCGCCAGCCCCGAAACCTATCCCGTTTAGAGCTTCCGCCGTCACCCTCGGGCTTGTCCCGAGGGGCCATGGCGACTTCGAGCGCTGCGCCGCCATGGTGATCCGAGGCGCATGGCGGAACGATAGGCCCTCGGGACGAGCCCGAGGGTGACGATCATGATGGGCTCAGCCTTGAGCCTTGAAGGCGGGCAGGAGGGCGCCGAGGCGTTGGCCCATTTCTTCGGCCATGGCCTGAACTCCGCTCAGCGGGCGCATCATGACCTCGAAATCGACGATCAGGCCGTCTTCGTCGAAGCGGATGAAGTCGATGCCCTTGACGCTTTTGTCTGCGACCTTGGCGCTGAACTCCAGCACCACGCTGAGGCCGTCGGCGGTGGCGGCTTCGCGGTGGTAGGCGAAGTCGGAGAAGACGCTGGCGGCGGTGCTGACGGCCAGAACCACGGCCTCGGCGCTGTGATAGGCCTTGTGGGCGACCGGGGAGCGGAAGACGGCCTCGGGATGGGCGATGGCGCGCAAGCCCCCCAGGTCTTGGGCTGTGACCATGTCGTGCCACTTTGCGAGCGAAGCGGCGGCGGCGGGATGCAGGGTCGGCGTCATGAGCTTTTCCTTCCTCAGAGAGCGGCGGCCAGGCGCACGCCCTGGTCGATGGCGCGCTTGGCGTCCAGTTCGGCGGCCACGTCCGCGCCGCCGATCAGATGAACCGAGCAGCCGCGCGCGACCAGGGCGTCGTGCAGGTCGCGCAGGGGGGCCTGACCGGCGCAGATGACGACGTGGTCGACCGGCAGGGTCTTTTCGGCGCCGTCGATGGTCACGTGCAGGCCGTCGTCGTCGATGCGGCGATAGGCGACGCCGCTGGCGGTGACGACGCCGTGCATCTTCAGCGCGGCGCGGTGAATCCAGCCGGTGGTGCGGCCCAGGCGCTCGCCGACCTTGCCGGTCGAGCGCTGCATCAGGAAGACCTGACGCTCCGCCGGTTCGACCTGGGGCGCGGTGCGGCCCCCGGCGGTGCGGTAGTCGGGATCGACGCCCCAGGTGCGGAAGAAGCGGTCGATCGACGGCGGCGCGTGACGTTCAACCAGATACTCGCTGACGTCGTGGCCGATGCCCCCGGCGCCGATGACGGCGACGGTCTTGCCGACCGGAATCTCGTCGCGCAGGACGTCGAGGTAGGACAGGGTCTTAGCGTGGTCGACGCCGTCGATCTCGGGCGTGCGCGGGGTCACGCCGGTGGCCAGGACGATCTCGTCGAAGCCCTCGTCGGCCAGGGTTTCTGCCTCGGCGCGCGTGTTGAGGCGGACCTTGACCCCGGTCAGGTCCAACTGCTTGCGGAAGTAGCGAAGGGTCTCGCCGAACTCCTCCTTGCCGGGAATCTTGCGGGCGATGTTGAACTGGCCGCCGACCTCGCTCGCGGCCTCGATCAGGGTGACGTCGTGGCCGCGCTCGGCGGCGGTGACGGCGAGGCTGAGGCCGGCGGGACCGGCGCCGACGACGGCGATCTTCTTGGGCGCAGCGGTGGGGGCGATGACCAGTTCGGTCTCATGGCAGGCGCGCGGATTGACCAGGCAGGAGGTGATCTTGCCCGCAAACGTGTGGTCCAGGCAGGCCTGGTTGCAGCCGATGCAGGTGTTGATCTCGTCGGCGCGGTTCTCGCGCGCCTTGCGCACAAAGGCGGCGTCGGCCAGCAGGGGGCGGGCCATCGACACCATGTCGCAATAGCCTTCGGCCAGCAGGCGCTCGGCGACCTCGGGCGTATTGATGCGGTTGGTGGCGACCAGGGGGATGGAGACCTCGCCCTTGAGGCGTTTCGTCACCCAGGCGAAGGCCGCGCGCGGGACGCTGGTGGCGATGGTGGGGATGCGGGCTTCGTGCCAGCCGATGCCGGTGTTGAGGATGGTGGCGCCCGCCGCCTCGATGGCCTTGGCCAGTTGCACCACCTCTTCCGCCGTCGAGCCGCCCTCGACCAGGTCCAGCATCGACAGGCGGTAGATGATGATGAAGTTGCGGCCTACGCGCTCACGGGTGCGGCGCACGATCTCGAGCGGCAGGCGGATGCGGTTCTCGTACGACCCGCCCCATTCGTCGTCGCGCTGGTTGGTGCGGGCGGCGATGAATTCGTTGATCAGATAGCCCTCGGACCCCATGACCTCGACGCCGTCATAGCCGGCTGACTGGGCCAGGGCGGCGCAGTTGACGAAATCGGCGATGGTCTGCTCGACCTCCTCGCCGGTCAGGGCGTGGGGGGCGAAGGGGGTGATCGGGGCCTGGATGGCCGAGGGCGCGACCAGGTCGGGGTGGTAGGCGTAGCGGCCGAAATGCAGGATCTGCAAGGCGATCTTGCCGCCCTCGGCGTGGACGGCGGCGGTGACGAGGCGGTGGTGGCCGGCCTCTTCCTCGGTGGTCAGCTTGGCGCCCCAGGGCATGGGGCGGCCGCGCTCATTGGGTGAGATGCCGCCGGTGACGATCAGGCCGACCTCGCCCCGCGCCCGCTCGGCGTAGAAGGCGGCCATGCGCTCGAAGCCGTGCTCGACCTCCTCCAGCCCGACGTGCATCGACCCCATCAGCACCCGGTTTTTCAGCGTGGTGAAGCCGAGGTCGAGCGGCTTGAGCAGTTCGGGATAGGGCATGGCGGCGGCCTAGTTATGCAATCAGTTGCATAACTAGTATCGCGATCCCGGCATTATGCAATGGGTTGCATTAGGGGCCGCGGCGTCAGGCCTCGGGCGAAGGCTTCCTGATGAAGCTGGGCAGCAGGCTGGCCACCACCTTGCGGCCGGCGTCGTCGGGCTGGTCCAGCATGGCGCGCAGGGGCGGGCCGATCAGGGCCTCGCCGAAGGCGCTGAGGGCGATGAACAGGACCGCCGAGCCGATGCGCTCGCGCGCCTCGCCGTCGTCGCCCATCTTCTCCGCGATGGCGTTGACCAGGTTGTTCACCGCGTCGCGCACCGGGTCCAGGTGGGTCAGGTCGCCGGACAGGGCGATCCAGGCCGCCAGCCGTCCGGCGCCGCCTTCAGCGAAGGCGTCGAACACGGCGTTGATCAGCTCCATCGGCGCGCCGTCGTCGGTGCGCAGCCGCGTCACCGCCGTTTCCAGCGCCTGACCCAGGTCCGCCACCATCGAGCCCATCAGCGCCGATTGCAGGCCGGCGGCCGAGCCGAAATGGTGGATCAGATTGGCGTGGGTGACGCCGATGTCCGCCGCCACCGCCGACAGGGTCACTGCCGTGGGACCGCCCGACAACAGCAGGGCGCGGGCGGCGTCCACGGCCTCGCGGCGGGCCTCATCAGGCGCGCGACGGCGACGGCGCGGTTTTTCGAGCTTGGCAATTGACATATGTGTAAATGACATTCATGTAGATAGTTCGTCGTTCTAGGCTTCCGCAAAGGAACCCGCAAGTGCAAGCCGTCTCAAGCCTCCCCGCTTTCGACCTGACCGCTGACGCCTTCGCCCGCCAGCCGTCGCAACTGACCGCCTCACGCGTTCAGCCTATCCGCGCCCTGCGCGCCATGCGCCGCCTGGTGGCGGACAAGGACGACACCGAACAGGTGTTCGAAATCATGAACGCCCTGTCGGGGCGTTCGCCCGACTGGGGCTACAGTCGTCTGCTGGAAACGCCGGAAGGCGGGGCCCAGGCCTATCGTCGGCTCGAGCTGGCGGACCGATTGCAGGACCGGGCCTGGCTGGCTCAGTTCGCGCCGGGAACGGTCGGCGCCGCCTATCGCGACTTCATCGACGCGCAGAACTTCTCGGCCTATGGCCTGGCCGAGGAGAGCCGCAAGATCGCCGACAGCGAGATCGAGGCGGCCCACCCGCGCGCCTGGTTCGCGCGCCGGATGCGCGATGTCCATGACATCTGGCACGTCCTGACCGGCTATCAGGCCGATGCTCTGGGCGAGGCCTGTGTGGTGGCGTTTTCGCTGCCGCAGACGCGCAGCGCCGGCTTCGGCCTGATCGCCTCGGGCATAGCGGTGCAGTTCATGCGCGCCCGCACCGGATACCCCTGCGCGCGGGCCGTCTTCCAGGCCTGGCGCGACGGGCGTCGCGCCGCCTGGCTGCCGGGCGAGGACTATGAGCGCCTGTTCGCCGAGCCGCTGGACGTCGCCCGCCGTCGCCTGAAGATCCCGACGCCGACCATCTATCAGCGCGTGCCGCCTGCGGTCCGCAACGCCTATCATGGCGGCAAGGGATGAGGGCGCGCGCGGGGGTTCTGGCCGCTGCTCTCGTCGCTGGGGTCGCTTCGCCGGTGATGGCGCAGGACGAGGCCCTGCTGGGGCGCTGGCGCACGCCGGCCCAGAACGGCGTCGTCGCCATCGAGCATTGCGGCGCGGCCCTGTGCGCCAAGGTGGTGGACGCCGCCGCCCTGCGCGCCAACCCGGATCAGCGCGACGTGCGTAATCGCGACCCGGCCCTGAGGACCCGACCGATCAAGGGGCTGACGGTGCTGCGGGCGGCGTCCGGCGGGCCGCGCGTGTGGAACGCCGGACCGCTCTACGACCCGGACAGCGGTCAGGGGGCGGCGACGGGGACGCTGACCCTGGTCGAGCCCGACCGGCTGGCGGTGCGGGGCTGCATCGCCCGGATGCTGTGCCGGACCCAGACCTGGACGCGGGCGCGCTGACACCGCCGCCCGCTGACGACCGACGACTGTAACGCGAGAGGCCGACGGGGGGACCGTGTCGGCGAGGGGAAGACCGACCATGCTGATCTGGATTGGCGCACTGGCCCTGGGGGCCTTTCTCCTGACATTTGTGCAGGCGCGGATGACGATCTGGAGCGTCGCCGCCGCCGCCTGGATCGCGGCGGGCTGGGGGGCGGAACTGATCGCGCCGACGACGGCGGCGATCATCGCGGCGGCAGCCGCGCCGGTGCTGCTGCTGCTGACGCTCACGCCCCTGCGCCGCGCCGTCCTGTCGCGCCCGGCCATGGCGGGCTTCCGTCGGATCATGCCGAAGATGAGCCCGACCGAACAGGCGGCGGTCGAGGCCGGCGGCGTCTGGTGGGACGCCGAGCTGTTCGCGGGCAAGCCGAACTGGAAGCGGCTGCTGGCCACCCCGGCGCCGGTCCTGACGCCCGAGGAACAGAGCTTCCTCGACAATGAGGCCGAGCATCTGTGCGATCTGGCCAACGACTGGGAGACCACCTCGGTCTGGCAGGACCTGTCGCCTGAGGCCTGGGCCTACGCCAAGGACAAGGGCTTCTTGGGCATGATCATTCCCAAGGCCTACGGCGGTCTGGGCTTTTCGGCCTATGCCCATAGCCAGGTGATCCAGAAGCTGTCGACGCGCTGCTCAGCGGCGGCGGTTTCGGTCATGGTGCCCAACTCGCTGGGCCCTGCGGAGCTGCTGCTGCATTACGGCACGGAAGCGCAGAAGAACCACTATCTGCCGCGTCTGGCCTGCGGCGAGGAAATCCCCTGCTTCGCCCTGACCAACCCCTATGCCGGGTCCGACGCCGCCTCGATCACCGACACGGGCGTGGTCTGCAAGGCGATGTGGAACGGCGTCGAGACCCTGGGTTTTCGCATCAGCTGGCGCAAGCGCTACATCACCCTGGCCCCGGTCGCGACGGTGCTGGGTCTGGCGTTTCGCGCCATGGACCCCGACGGCCTGCTGGGCGGCGAGGCCGAGCCGGGCATCACCTGCGTCCTGATCCCGCGCGATCATCCGGGGGTCGAGATCGGCCGTCGCCACTGGCCGCTGAATGCGGTCTTCCAGAACGGGCCGACCACGGGCGACGATGTTTTCGTGCCGATGGATATGGTCATCGGCGGGCGCGAGCAGGTCGGGACCGGCTGGCGGATGCTGATGGAGTGTCTGGCCGCGGGCCGGGCCATCTCCCTGCCGTCATCCAATGTCGGCATGTCCAAGCTGGCCGTGGGCATGGTCGGGGCCTACGTGGCCATCCGTCGCCAGTTCAACCAGCCCATCGGCGCCTTCGAGGGCGTGCAGGAGGCCCTGGCCCGGATGGCGGGGCATCTCTACGCCACGGACGCCGTGCGGCGTCTGGCGGCGGCGGCGCTGGATCAGGGCGAGAAGCCCTCGGTCGTCTCGGCCATCGCCAAGTATCACGTCACCGAGCGCGCCCGCCTCATCATCAATGACGGCATGGACGTGGTCGGCGGCAAGGGCGTCTGCATGGGGCCGGGCAACTTCCTGGCCCGCGCCTATCAGCAGATTCCGGTGGCCATCACGGTCGAGGGCGCCAACATCATGACCCGCACCCTGATCATCTACGGTCAGGGCGCCATCCGCTGCCATCCCTATGTCCTGACCCTGATGCGGACGGCGGGGGCGGGCGAGCTCAAGCCGTTTGACGTAGCCCTGTTCGGCTATATCGGCTTCCTGTTTCGCAACATGGCGCGGGCCCTGGTCTTCAGCCTGACGGGCGGGCTGCTGATCGCCGCGCCGGGTGAGGCGGCGCCGCAACTGAGGCGCTACTACAGGGCGGCGACACGGCTTTCGACCCTGCTGGCCCTGGCCTCGGACCTGTCGATGGCCACGGTCGGCGGGGCGTTGAAGCGCAAGGGCGCCATGACCGGGCGGATGGGCGACATCCTGTCCCAGCTCTTCATCCTGTCCAGCGTGCTGAAGCGGTTCGAGGACGAGGGCCGTCCGAGCGAAGACCTGCCCTTTGTTCACTGGGCGGCGCAGGACGCCCTGGCGCGGGCGGGGACAGCGTGGCGCGACCTGCTGGCCAATCACCCGAGCCGGGGCGCGGCCCTGTTCCTGAAACTGGTCGGGGCGCCGTTCGGTCTGAAGGCCTCGGGGCCGGACGACGCCTGCGCCGCCGCTGTGGCCGGTCTGATCCAGCAGCATGGACCGGCCCGCGACCGCCTGGTCGCCGGGTCGTGGACGGCGCGGATCGAGGTTGATCCCATCGCCGCGACCCTCGTCGCCTTTGACCTCTATCCCCAGGTCGAGGCCATCGAGCGGCGGCTGAAGGACGCCATCCGCGCGGGCCGAATCGCTCGCGCCCCGCAGAACCTGACCCTGCTGAACGCCTGGGCGGCGAAGGCCGAGGGGCTGGACCTGATCACCGCCGAGGAGCGCGCCGCCATCGCCCGTTTCGCGGTCTATGCCGATCAGGCGATCCAGGTGGACGACTTCCCCGCCGACTTCGACATCGCCGCCGGGCTGGAGCGGCGACAGGCGGCGGAAATCGCACCCCGCAAGACGACCAAGAAGGCGGCCTGATGAGCGATCGGTATCTGGACTTCGCCAACTCCGGCGTCGGCGGCTGGCTGACGGGGGCGCTGGGCCTGCCGCGCCCGGCGCCCCTGCGTCGTCGCGCCGAGGCGGGGGCGGGCCTGGTCGGGCCTCTGTTGTTGGGGCCGGACACAGACGGGCGTCTGGCGACGACCTTGGGGCGACTGGCGGGGACAGCGGGTCAGAAGACCCATGTCGAATGGTCGCCCGACGTGCGCTACGGCGGGCTGGTGTTCGACGCCTCAGACTGCGCCGATACGGCCTCGGCCCAGGGGCTCTATCGCTTCTTCCATCAGGCCATCCGCTCGGTGGCCGAGCATGGCCGCATCGTAGTGATCGGCACGCCGCCTGAACTGATGGCTGACGCCGAGGGCGAGGCTATCCAGCGCGGGCTGGAAGGCTTCGTCCGCTCTCTGGCCAAGGAGGCGCGGCGCAGCATCGCCGTCCACCTGCTCTATGTCGCGCCGGGGGCGGAGGACGCCGCCGAAAGCACCCTGGCCTTCCTGCTGTCACCGCGCTCGGCCTATGTCTCGGGCCAGCCGATCCGGGTCGTGACGCCGGTCGCGACGGGTGAGGCGGGGGCGGGTCATAAAGGGCGGCGCGTGCTGGTCACCGGCGCCTCGCGCGGCATCGGCGAGGCTATTACCCGCCTGTTCGTAGCCGAGGGCGCGCAGGTCGTCGCCCTGGACGTGGCTGGGGCGAGCGAGGCCCTGTCGGCCCTGTCGGCGGAACTCGGCGTGGCTGCGCTGGCGCTGGACATCACAGCGCCGGACGCGGCGGAGACCCTGCTGGCGGACGCCAAGTCACGCGGCGGTTATGACGTGGTCATCCACAACGCCGGCATCACCCGCGACCGCACCATTGCGCGCATGGAGCCGCGCGAGTGGGACAGCGTCATGGCCGTCAACCTGTCGGCGCCCCTGGCCATCACCCGCGCCCTGGTCGAGGGCGGAGGGATGCGCCCTAACGGGCGGATTATCGCCGTGTCCTCGCTGAGCGGCATCGCCGGCAATATGGGCCAGAGCAACTACGCCTTGTCGAAGGCCGCCTGGATCGGGGCGGTGCGGCGGCTGGCGCCGCAGCTGGCGGGGCAGGGGATTACCATCAACGCCGTGGCCCCCGGCTTTATCGAGACGCAGATGACCGCCGCCATTCCCTTCGCCATCCGCGAGGCCGGGCGGCGCATGAACAGCATGGGCCAGGGCGGCCATCCGGTCGACGTGGCCGAGACCATCGCCTGGTTGGCGCACCCGGCGTCCGGCGGCGTCAACGGGCAGGTGGTGCGCGTCTGCGGCCAGAGCCTGCTGGGCGCATGACGGCGGCGATCGAGCGGTTCGACGCGCCCCTGTCGGGGGCGGCGGTGGTCGGCGGGGCGCTGCGGGGGATGCTGCGCGCCAGGCCGGACGAGGCGGTGTTGCCGCCACGCCTCTTGCAGCGCGAGGTCATGCTGGAGGCCGAGACGGTTGCCGCCTATGCCGACCTCTGCGGCTTTGCGCCCGAACAGGGCGTGCCGATCACCTGGCCGCACATCCTGGCCTTTCCGCTGCAGATGCGGCTGATGCTGGGGGCGGACTTCCCCTATCCGGCGGTCGGGCTGGTGCATCTGCACAACCGCATCCGCCAGCACGCCCGGCTGAACCTCGGCGACCGGCTGACGCTGACGGCGCGGGCGGGGCGGTTTTTGGCCCACGACAAGGGGCAGGCCTTTACGCTGGAAACCACGGCGGCGCGCGCCGGCGAGACGGTGTGGGAGGGGGTGAGCGTCTATCTGCGGCTCGGGCGTCCTGGGCGGGGCGATCCGGCGCCGGTGCTGACCGGCGACGAGGCCGACCGGCTGATCGAGACCTGGGCCGTGCCCGCCGATCTGGGCCGTCGCTATGCGCGCGTTTCGGGCGACGCCAATCCGATCCACACCTCGGCCCTGGGGGCGCGGCTGTTCGGCTTTCGCCGCGCCATTGCTCATGGGATGTGGACCAAGGCGCAGGCCACAGCCGCCCTGTCGCCGCCTGGGCCGTTGGACGCCGCCGAGGTTGAAGTAGCCTTTCGGGCGCCGCTCTTCCTGCCGGGACAGGTCGGGCTCTACGCCGGGCCTGCTGGTGATCTCCGTGATTTCGAGGTGCGCGATGCGACCGGCGCCCGCGTCCATCTACGGGGTCGGCTGACCCTTTCGCCTGAGGATTCTGTTGCATGCTGACCGCTTCCGCCCCGCGCCGGGTCGCCATTCTGGGCGGCAATCGCATTCCCTTTTCGCGGTCGAACACCGCCTATGCCGAGGCTTCCAATCAGGAAATGCTGACGGCGGCGCTGCAAGGTCTGGCCGACCGCTATGACCTGCACGGCCTTCGGCTGGGCGAGGTCGCGGCGGGGGCGGTGCTGAAGCTGTCGCGCGACATCGCTCTGACGCGCGAGAGCCTGCTGGACACCACCATCGGCCACGACACCCCGACCTATGACGTCAGCCAGGCCTGCGGCACCGGGCTGGAGGCGGCCATTCTGGTGGCCAACAAGATCGCCCTGGGTCAGATCGAGGTCGGGATCGCGGGCGGGGTGGACACCACCTCGGACGCGCCGATCGGGCTCAATGAGAAGTTCCGTAAGGCCCTGCTGGCCGCCAACCGCGAGAAGACCACAGGCGGGCGGATCAAGGCCCTGCTGGGGGCCGGTCTGAGCGCCCCGTTCAGGCCTGAGCCGCCGCGCAACGCCGAGCCGCGCACCGGCCTGTCGATGGGCGAGAGCTGCGAGCAGATGGCCAAGCGCTGGGCCATTCCGCGCGAGGATCAGGACGCCCTGGCCGTGGCCAGCCACCGCAACGCCGCCGCCGCCTGGGAGGCTGGGTTGTTTGACGATCTGGTCACGCCCTTCCGGGGGTTGAAGCGCGACAACAACCTGAGGCCCGACATCGACCCGGCCAGGCTGGCGACGATGAAGCCGGTGTTCGACCGGGCCAACGGCACGCTGACGGCGGCCAACTCCACGCCCCTGACCGACGGGGCCTCGACCGTGTTGCTGGCCAGCGAGGACTGGGCCAGGGCGCGCGGCCTGCCGGTTCTGGCCTACTTACGCACCGGCGAGACGGCCGCGGTGGACTTCGTCAAGGGCGACGAGGGGCTGCTGATGGCCCCCGCCTACGCCGTGCCGCGGATGCTGGCCAGGCTGGGGCTCAGCCTGCAGGAATTCGACCTCTACGAAATCCACGAAGCCTTTGCGGCCCAGGTCCTGTGCACCCTGAAGGCGTGGCAGGACGAGGGCTACGCCCGCACCCGTCTGGGGCTGGAGCGGGCGCCGGGGGCCATCGACATGAGCCGGCTGAACGTCAACGGGGGCTCGCTGGCGGCGGGCCATCCCTTCGCGGCGACAGGGGGGCGCATCCTGGCCAATCTGGCGACCATGATCGACCGTCGCGGCGGCGGGCGCGGCCTGATCTCGATCTGCGCGGCGGGCGGTCAGGGCGTGGTGGCGGTGGTGGAGAAATGAGCGATCTGGCTGTCGAGAGCGCCGCTTCCGCCGAGGCGGACCGGCTGTGGGCCGAGCGGTTCTGGACCGCCTATTACCGCGCGAGCGTGCCGGCCTGCATCGAGGACGAGCTGGCGCGCTGGACCTCGGTGCAGCAGATGTTCGAGGCGGACTCGCGCCGCTTCGCCGAGCGGCCCGGCTATGTCAGCCTGGGCACGGCCCTGACCTATGGCCAGGTGCTGAGCGCGGCCAAGGCCTTCGGCGCCTGGCTGCAATCGGTCGGGGTCCAGCCCGGCGACCGGGTGGCGCTGATGATGCCCAACGGCCTGCAGTATCCGACCGCCCTGTTCGGGGTGCTGTTCGCCGGCGCCGTGGTGGTCAACGTCAACCCGCTCTACACGCCGCGCGAACTGCAGCATCAGCTGAAGGACAGCGGCGCGGTCGCCATCGTGGTGATGGACATGTTCGCCAAGACGCTGGAGCAGGCGCGCGAGGGGACGCAGGTTCGCCACGTCGTGGTGACGGCGATGGGCGACATGATGCCGGGCCTGAAGGGCGTCGCCGTCAGCGCCATGATGCGCCACGTGCAGAAGCTGGTTCCGCCCTATCGTCTGCCCGACGCGCATGGCTGGAAGGCCCTGATGCGGCGGGCGCGACGGCTGACCCTGAAGCCGGTCGAGACCAAGCCGGAGGACTTGGCCTTCCTGCAATATACCGGGGGCACGTCGGGGGTGGCCAAGGGGGCCATGCTGACCCACCGCAACATCCTGGCCAATACGCTGCAAGGCCGCGCCTGGGTGCTGGATCAGATCGATCAGGGCGAGGTCGTCGGCAACGTCACCATGCTGCCGCTCTATCATATCTTCTCCCTGACGGCGAACCTGATGATGTTCACCGGGGCGGGGGGGCGCAACATCCTGATCGCCAATCCGCGCGATTCAAAACGCGTGGAGTGGATTCTGAGGAAGGAGCGCTTCGTCGGCATGACGGGGCTGAACACCCTGTTTTCCAGCCTGCTGAGGACCGAGGCGTTTCGCAATCGCGACTTCTCGGACCTGAAGTTGACCATCGCCGGGGGCATGGCGACGCAGAAGGTGGTGGCCGAGGAGTGGGAGGCGGTCACGGGCGCGCCCCTGGTGGACGGCTACGGCCTGACCGAGACCTCGCCGGTGGTCTGCATCGGCCTGGTTGATCTGGCGCACCCGGAACGCATGGGCTTTGACGGCACGGTGGGCCTGCCCGTGCCCTCGACCGAGGTGCGGATGCGGCGCGAGAACGGAACCTGGGCCGGGATTGACGAGCCGGGCGAGCTGTGCGTGCGCGGGCCCCAGGTCATGCTGGGCTACTGGCAAAGGCCGGACGAGACGGCCAAGGCGATTTCGGCGGACGGTTGGCTGGCGACCGGCGACGTCGGGGTGATGCAGGCCAATGGCCGGGTGCGGCTGGTGGACCGGATCAAGGACATGATCCTGGTCTCGGGCTTCAACGTCTATCCGGGCGAGATCGAGGATGTGGTGGCGTCGCACCCTCTGGTCGAGGAGGTGGCGGCGGTCGGCGTGCCCGATCCGGTCCAGGGCGAGCGGATCAAAATCGTGGTCGTGCCGCGCTCGCCTGAGCTGACGGCGGAGATGCTGATCGCCCACTGCCGGGGGCAGCTGACGGCCTACAAGGTGCCGCGTCTGGTGGAGTTCCGGTCAGAGCCTCTGCCCAAGACGCCGGTGGGCAAGGTGCTGCGGCGAGAGCTGCGGGGGTAGCGCTTTCCTCCCCATTTCATGGGGAGGTGGCGCGGACGCGTAGCGGCTGTGACGGAGGGGGCGTCTCGACGGCGGGCGTTTGCGCCGCCCCCTCCACCGCTTCGCGGTCCCCCTCCCCACAGAGTGGGGAGGAAAGGGGCAGACAAGAAAAAAGCGGCGCACCCTGGGATGCGCCGCCTCTCTAGTTCTCGAAGGCGAAGCTCGTCAGTCGGCCTTGACGCCGGCCTCGGCCAGCCATTCGACGATCTTGCCTTTGGGCATGGCGCCGACCTTCATCGAGGCCAGTTGGCCGTCCTTGAACAGCATCAGGGTCGGGATGCCTTTGACGCCCATCTTGGACGGGGTCATGGGGCTGTCGTCGATGTTGATCTTGGCGATCGTCACCTTGCCCGACAGTTCGTCGGCGATCTGTTCCAGGGCCGGGCCGATCTGCTTGCAGGGACCGCACCACTCGGCCCAGAAGTCCACCAGGACGGGGGTCGAGGATTTCAGGACGTCGGCGTCGAAGCTTTCGTCGGTGACTTTGACAGTCGCCATGAATGGTTCTCCTTTAGAGGTGCTAACGCTCGGCCCGCGGGGCCTTGCTGCTTGAGCACGCATTTTAGTGCGCTAACGCTCGGTCCGCAGGACCTCGCTGCTTGAGCGCGTTGATATCAGTCGCAGATGTGGGAGCGATTGCTCCACAAATCAACGCGCATTTGAAAGCGCCGCGTCCATCAGGCCTTGCGGCACGGCCATCAGCCTGGGTCCGTCGGTCCAGACCAGGGCCGCCTCGACGGCGCGGTCGGGGTAGAGGCGTTTCAGCACGGCGGTATAGATCGCCATCTGCAGCACATAGGCCGGGTCAGCGTCCTCGACATGATCGGGGGCCGGGCGGTTGGACTTGAAGTCCACCACCAGCACCCGTTCTGGCGTGACCACCAGCCGGTCGATGCGGCCCGAGATGGAGACGCCGGGGGGCAGGTCGGGCGAGGAGCCGGTCAGGGCGACCTCGGCGCGGGAGCCCTGGCCGAAGACGGGCGCGAACCGCGCATCGTCCAGCACGGCGAAGGCGGCCCCGATCATCTCGGCGCGCTGGTCGTCCGACAGGTCGCGCTCGCGTGCCAGCATCCGGGAGGCGGCGTCGGGCCGGTCGGGGGCGGCGATGTCGGGCAGGCGTTCCAGCAGGCGGTGGATCAGGTCGCCGCGCCGGAAGCGGCCGAGACCCGCGCCGGGGCCCTCGCCGCGCGCCAGCGGCGAGGGGGCGGGAATGCGCTTCTGCTCCTGCATCTGCGACGGCGAGGCGAAGCGGGCGGCGGCGTCGCGCGCGGGTGTTTGCCGGGTCCAGTCGGGGGCCTCGGGGCGGGGCTCGGCGGCGGCGCTGACGGCGGGCAGGACGTCGAGATCGATGCCGTAGCGACGGACGTTGTTGTCCAGCGTGCGCACCTCGTCGCCGAGGCGGTTGAAGGTCTCTTCGATCACCGACCACCAGTCGCCGGGCTCGGGGGCGCGCTTGGAGCCTCGGCCCATGACGATGACGCGGTCGCGGGCGCGGGTCAGGGCGACGTAGAGCAGGCGCAGGGATTCGTCGCTGACGCGGGCCTCGCGTGCGGCGCGGGCGGCCTCGGAGGCGGCGCAATCTTCTTTCGATGAGCCAGGGCACATCAGCCAGGCCTCGCCGTCGCCCATGCCGATGGCGTCCAGGGCGACGGGCATCAGGCTCGGCCCCTGCGCCTTCGCCTTCATGGTGGTGTCGGGCAGGATGACGACGGGCGCCTCCAGCCCCTTGGCGCCGTGGACGGTCATGACGCGGACCTCGCCGCGCGGCCCCTCCAGTTCGCGCTTCACCTCGACGTCGGCGGCTTCCAGCAGGGCGAGGCAGGTCTCCAGATCGGTCCCGCCCCGGTTCTCGGCGGCCAGGACCTGATTGAGGGTCTCGTCGATGGCCTCTTCGGCCTCGCGGCCCAGCCGAGCCAGGACGCGGGCGCGGCCCGAGACGCCCGTGTCGTCCACCCGGTTCAGCAGGGTCGAGAAGAAGGCGAAGGGGTCGTGGTCGCGTGCCGCGCGCGCGGTCAGGCACAGCTCCAGCGCCCGGCGCCATTCGGGACGTTCGTCGGCGCGGGCTTTCAGTTCGCGCCACAGGCCCTGACGCTTCTCGCGCCCGGCCAGGTCATAGAGCGAGGCCTCGTCCACGTCGCAGAAGGGGCTGCGCAGCACCTCGGCCAGCGACAGGTCGTCGCCAGGGAAGAGGGCGAAGCGGGCCAGGGCCTTGAGGTCGTCGAAGACGATGTGGCTCGACAGTTTCAGCCGGTCGGCGCCCGCGACGGGGACGCCGGCGCTCTTCAGGGCGCGGATGATCTCTTCAAACGTGGCGTCGCGGCGGCGCACCAGGATGAGGAAGTCGCCGTAGCCGCTGGCGCGGGGCTGGCGCGTGTTGCGGTCATAGACCGTCGCGCCGGTCTCGACCTGACGCCTGATCTCCTGGGCCAGGGCGGCGGCCATGCGCTTGCGGGCGCCGGCGACGCCTTCCTGATCGACGGGGTCGTCCCAGGCGTCGCGCTCGGGCGGGGCCTCGTCCATGAACAGGGGCCAGAGGTCGATGCTGCCGCGCTGGCCGACGCGGGCGGGCAGGTGGCGGGGAATGTCGCCGGCCTCGCCGACCAGGGCGCGGGTGCGCTCGGGATCGGCGAAGGCGTGATCGACAAAGGCCAGGACGTCCTCGGTCGAGCGATAGGAGGTCTCCAGCGGCACGCCCTCGAAGGCGGAACCGGAGGCCCGGATCAGGGCGTCATAGACCTGGGATTCCTGACGCAGCCGCTCGGGGCGGGCGCCCTGGAAGGAGTAGATCGACTGCTTCTCGTCACCGACGGCGAAGACGGTGCGGTCGGTTTCCTCGCCTGAGAAGAACTCGCCGGTCAGGGCGCGCATGATGGCCCACTGCTCGGGGGCCGTGTCCTGGGCCTCGTCGATCAGGACGTGGTCGATGCCGCCGTCCAGTTTGTAGAGGACCCAGGCGGCGGTCGAGCGCGTGGTCAGCAGGTCGACGGTCTTGGCCACCAGGTCCGAGAAGTCCAGCGCCCCGCGCTCGACCTTGGCCGCCTCGTAGAAGGCGGCGTGGGCCACGGCCAGGGTCAGCAGCCTGATGGTGTCGGCGGCGACCTTGGCGGCGCGTACCACGTCCAGGGTGGCCAGGTACTTGGCCTGCAGATCGGTCAGCCAGCCGCCGGCGTCGGGCGGGGCCTGCTTGGTGGCCATCGACTTGCGCGGCGAGCCTGAGCCGGTGAGGAAGACGACGCCGAGGCCGTGGAAGCTCCACTCGTGGTCGAGGGCGTGGATCAGTTCGGCGGCGCGGTCCTTGTCGGTCTTGCCGCCGGTCGCCATCAGCTCGGCCATGCGGCGGACCTCGCCCCGATCCAGCCAGCGGATGAAGTCGGCCTCGATCTGATCCGGCGTCTGCTCGGGATCGGCGCCGGTCAGGACGTGGGGACCGGGAGCCGAGCCGTCGCCGACGCGGGCGACATAGTCGGTCAGGTCGTCGCGCCGGGCCTCGATCATGGCCAGCAGGCTCTCGAAGCGGCCCCAGTCCAGCTCGACGGCGAAATGGCTGTAGGCCTGACCCACAGGGCCCTCGGGGTCCCGCAGGGCGGCGCGGGCCAGCTCTTCGCGCGCGGCGTGGCTGAGGGCGACGGCGGCTTCGTTCTCCAGCACGGTGAAGCGGGGCGAGACGCCCGCCTCTATGGGGAAGCGGCGCAGCAGCTTTTCGCAGAAGGCGTGGATGGTCTGGATCTTCAGCCCGCCCGGCGTCTCCAGGGCGCGGGCGAACAGGCGGCGCGCCTCGGACAGGCGGGCGGGGTTGAGCCCCGCGGGATCGCTGGCGTCCAATTTGGCCAGTTCGGCGGACAGGGCGGCGTCGTCCATGACCGCCCACTTGCCCAAGGTCTCGAACAGGCGGGCCTGCATCTCTGCGGCGGCGGCCTTGGTGTAGGTGACGCAGAGGATGGCCGAGGCCCCGGCTCCGCCCAGCAGCAGGCGGGCCACGCGGCTGACCAGGGTGGTGGTCTTGCCCGAGCCGGCGTTGGCGGTGACGAAGACCGACAGGGCGGGATCGGCGGCGCGGATCTGCGGATCGGGGCGCGCGGCCATCTGCGGAGTGGCGATGTTCATTCGCTGTCGCCTTCCTCGCCGCCGACGACGTGCCATTCCCAGACGCGGGCCAGATGGTCGTAGTTGCCGCCGTAATTGCCCATGAACTGGGGCGCGGCCCAGGAGACATAGGGGGTGTTCGGGTCATCGAAGCGGGCGACCCGCTTCTTCAGGCCTTCGAGCGCCGCCTCGCCCAGGGCGGCGGCTTCGGGACCGGAGGCGCGCACCGCGACCTCGCCCGCCTTCTTGCGCCCGACGACGCGGACATAGGTCAGTTCGTCGGCAGGGACGGGGCCGTTGGTGTCTGTAAAGCCGCCGTCAGCGAGAATGGCGGCGGTCAGGGTCAGCTGGGGCGCAAAGCCCGCCTTGACCTGCTTGCCCGACGGCACGCCGCCGGTCTTGAAGTCCATGATGGCGGCGCCGGTCGCGCCGACCTCGATGCGGTCGGCGTAGGCCTTCATGGTGAAAGGACCGGCGGGGGCGTCGAAGGTCATGGTCCCCTGCTGTTCGATCAGCAGGGTGACGCCGCGCGCCCGGCGTTCGGCCTCGAACCCGGCCAGCCAGCGGGCGCAGTTGCGGGCCAGCGGCGTCTCGCGGGCCATGGCGGCGTCCTCAAAGCCGTGGGCGGTCAGCTCCTCGATCAGTAGTTGCTCGATCTGATCTTCGCAGTCCTCGGGCAGGACGTGGGGCCACATCAGGGTCATGCGCTCGATGGCCTTGTGCACCGCATTGCCGCGCGCCATGGCCTCGGCTGAGGCGCCGGGGCGGTCCATGATGTTCAGGCCCAGCACCCATTGGGCGTAGATGGCGTAGGGGTCGCGCACCCAGCGCTCGATACGGGTGACATAGAGGCTGCGCGGGCGGCGATCGACCGGCGGGCGCGGCATGGGACGCGGGGCGAAGCGGGCGGCGCCGGGCGGCGGGGCGTCCAGGGCGCGGGTCCAGTCGGCCAGACCGGCGGGCGCCGGGATGGCGACGGGGGTGGCGGGGGCGTCGGCGCCGCGCGTCAGCATTTCGAGGCGCCATAGCCAGCGCGAGCGCACGGCGGGCTGGCCGCCGCGGCGTTCGCAATGGATCAGGACAGCCTCGTCGGCGCAGGCGGCCTGGACGAAGTCCTGGGCCGTCTGGCCCAGACGCCGCTCGGGCGTGGGCAGACCCAGGGCCTTGCGCATCGGGCGCGACAGGAAGGGATCGACCGGGGCGGGGCGGGGCCAGACGCCTTCCTCCAGCCCGGCCAGGATCATGCGGTCGGCGCGGGTCAGGCGGGCCTCGATGGCGCCGAGAATGCGCAGACGCGGATGGGTGGCGCCGCCGGTGCGCACCGTCTCCTCGCCCAGCAGACCGGCGATCAGGGCGGCGAAGTCGGCGCGGCTGACCGCGCCCAGGGACCCGCCGCCGTCGATCAGGGCCGACAGCAGCGAGGCGGCGGCCTCGCCGTCGGGACCGGCCCAGGCGTTCTGACCGGCGAGGGCTTCGATCAGGGCGGTCAGGGCGCGAGCGGCGGCGTCGGGGGCTGCGGTCGGCGTGAACGCGGACAGGGCCTCGGCGGCGAGGGCTTCCAGCCGCGCGGCGAGGGCGCGGGCGCCGGACAGGCGGGCGGCCTTCCATTCGGGCAGGGGCTGTCCGCCGCGACCGGGTTCGGCGGCCTTGACCAGGCGCTTTTGCAGCTCGGCCCAGTCGCGCGGACGCGGGCCGCGCAGGGCGTGTTCCTCCAGCGCCGAGGCGGCGACGGGCAAGGGCGTTTCGCCAAGATCGAGCCGGGTCAGGGGGTGCTTGATCAGGGCCAGCAGGGTCTGCGGCTTGAGCGGCGTCTCGATGAAGCGGGCGCAGAGGTCGACCAGAACCCCGGCGCTCATCCGCGACAGGGGGGCGCCGGTCGAGGCGTCGGGGATGATGTTCCAGCGCGCCAGCCGGGCCTCGACGCGGCGCGACAGGTCTAGATCGGGCGTGACCAGGGCGCAGGTCTCGCCGGGCCGTTCCAGGGTCTCGCGCATCAGCAGGGCGATGGCCGCAGCGGCTTCTTCCTCGGCGCGGACGCTGAGGGCGGACAGGCCCTTCAGGCCCTCGTTGATGGGGTCGGCGGCTTGACCCGCCTCGGCGGCGTCGGCGCGCAGGCGGGCGATCTCGGCGCGCCAGTCGTCGGTGGCTTCGGCGGGGCGCAGGGCCTCGTTGATCAGGCGCTGGCGGGCCAGGCCGCGCGCCTCGATGCGCGGCTCGACGGCGGGTTTGAACCAGGGGCGGACCTGATCGCGCGACACCTCGGCGCGCTGCAGCAGGGCCTTCAGTGCGGCCTGCGGGTGCTGGTCGTCGATGCGGTCCCAGACGTCGTCGGCCAGATCGAGGTCGAGGCCGGGCAGGACGACGACGCCCTGAGGCGCGCGGGCGATAGCGGCCAGGACGTCGGCGGCGGCGGGGACGGTGCCGGTCGAACCGGCGGCGATGACCGGCTGTTGCGGCGGGCGGGCGCCCCAGGCCTCGGCCAGACGGCGCAGCAGGGCGGCGCGGCGCCAGGCGGAATCGACCAGGCCGAGCACTTCCAGCCGCCTGGGCCAGGCCTCGACGGCGAGGCCGAGGAAGCGGGCGCTGTCCTGCCAGTGGGCGGCCAGATCCTGTTCGGCCAGCCCGGCGATGCGCGACAGGTCCTGGACTTCTTCGAGCTGACAGGAATCGAGGAAGCCGCCCAGGGCATCGGCCATTTCGAGGGCGCGCAGGGGTTTCAGGCCCGGCTCGAACTCTTCGACGATCATCCGCGCCATCTCGAAACGGCGCGTCAGGGGGGCGATGGCGGGGGGCAGGTCCAGACCCAGTTCGCCGGGGGCGAAGGGCGGCTCGTCCTCTTCCAGATCGCCGAGCGGGCGCACCTGAGGCAGCAGGACGGGGCGGTCGCCGGCCAGCTTGCCCAGGGCCGATGAGAAGGCGCGGGCGGCGCGGCGGTTGGGCAGCAGGATGGTGGCGTCGGTCAGGGTCTCGGGCGTCTGATCGCCCAGCCAGTCCAGCACCCCGGCGGCGAGGTCTTCGAGGAAGGGCCGCCAGGCGGGCACGGCGCGCCAGCGCGGCCCGGTTCCGGCGAACGGATCGAAGCGGCCCCCGGTCATGCTCAGTTCTCAGCCTTCAGCCGGGCCTCGGCCTCGTCGCGGGCCTGAGGGTCGCCGACGTGCATCCAGTCGCCGTCCAGCACGCAGCCGTAGAGTCGGCCCTCGGCGGCGGATTGGCGCCACAGGGGACTGAGAGAGAAGGGACCGTCGGGACCGGCGTCGGCGTAGTCGGGGCGGGTGATGTGGACGCCCATATAGGCGTAGGGGGCGGAGGCGGCCTCGCCCCGGAAGGTCAGGGCGCCGTCGTCGGCGAGGAAGAAGTCGCCGCCGCCCTCGAAACCGATCGAGCCTTCGCGCCGGGCCAGCAGCAGGGCGGCGTCCATACGCTCGGGGTCCCACAGGCGGATCAGGTCGGCCAATGCGTCGCCGTGGTCGATCCAGACGCTGTCGATATTGGCGACGAAGACGGGATCGTCGCCGAGCAGGGGGCGGGCCTTCTTCAGGCCGCCGCCGGTCTCCAGCAGTTTGGCGCGCTCGTCGGAGATGACGATGGCGGGCTCTGTGCGGGCGGCCAGATGGCTTTCCAGGCGGTCGGCGAACCAGTGGACGTTGACCACGGCCTTCTCGACGCCGGCCTCGGCCAGCCGGTCGAGGACGTGGTCGATCAGGGCGCGACCGCCGACCTCGACCAGGGCCTTGGGGCGGTCGTCGGTCAGGGGGCGCATCCGCGTGCCGAGCCCGGCGGCGAGGACCATGGCGGTGGTAGGGGCGGTCTTGGGAAAGGTCATGCGCGCTCTCCTTTTCCGTCATTCCGGACGGCCCGAAGGGGCGATCCGGAACCCAGGCGGCGGATGCCCGAAGCCGAGGCCTGGGTCCCGGCTCTCCGCTGCGCTGCGGCCGGGATGACAGAGGATCTCAAGATCATCGGCGCACATCCTCCGGCACGTGGCGGTCCATCCAGGCGGCGACGGGCTCCAGGCCCGGCGCCTTCAGGTTGGCGTTCAGGTGGGCCCACATCCGGGGCATGAAGGCGGCGTATCTGGGCTTGGCGTCGCGGGCGATCAGGCGGGCGAAGACGCCCAGGATGCGGGCTTCGTTCAGCGCGGCCAGACCGGCGTAGGCGGCCATGAAGGCCTCGCGGTCGGTGTCGGGGCGCAGGGCGAAATAGTGGTCGAGCGCCAGGGCTTCCAGCGCGGGCGAGACGTCGCGGCGGGCGTCCTGCAACAGGGAGTGGAGGTCCCATGACGGGTGGGCCTTCACCGCGTCCTGGAAGTCGATCAGGCCGACCGAGGCGGCGCCGGTCTTGCCGTCCAGCCGGATCAGGTTCTCGGCGTGATAGTCGCGGTGGGCCATGACGGTGGCCCCCGCCTCGCCTGCCGCCGTGATCGGGGCCCAGACGGCGCGCCATTCGGCGACGGCGTCGTCATTGAAGGCCAGCGACGGGATCAGCTTCGGCAGCCATTCGACGAACAGGTCGGCGCCGCCCTGCAGCGCCGTCTGGTCATAGGTCAGCAGGGGCCAATCGCCCGCAGCCCCGCTCAGGACGTCGGGCGTCGGGGCGGCGTGCAGGACGGCCAGGGCCTCGACGGCGGCGCGGTAGAGGGGGGCTTCCTCGGCGCCTTCAGCGATGACATTGGCAAACAGGGCGTCGCCGAAGTCCTCGATGACGGCCAGGCCGTTCGGCGCATCGACAGCGACGATCTCGGGAGCGGACAGGCCGAGGGATTTGAGGTGGGCGGCGACGGCGGCGAAGGCTTCGATGCGGCCAGCGGACAGGCGGGCGACGGCGTTCCAGCCATGGGCGTGGCGCTGTTCCGGCGTCCAGGATGGATCGCAGGGCTGGCTCTCGGCGGCGGGGGCCTGATCCATCAGCATCAGGGTCGCGCCCGATGCCGTGGTCAGGCGCTCGTAGCGGCGCGTCGAGGCGTCGCCGGGCAGGGGCGCGCGGAAGGCCTCGGCCAGACCGGCCGAGCGCAGAAAATCGAGACGGAGGGCTTCGCGGTCAGACATGGACTTCCTTCAGTTTCGCTTCCCACGACCCTGCGCCAATAACGGACGCAAGGCGGCCTTCGCCGTCTTCGGCGATGGTGATCGCCAGCCGGTCGGGACCGAGCATATGGCCGGGGTCGTCGCCCAGACGTTCGGGCCATTCGATCAGGGCGCAGCCCTCGTCCAGGGCTTCGTCCAGACCGATCTCGAAGGCTTCTTCGGGGCGGGTCAGGCGGTAGAGGTCGAAGTGGGCGATGGCCGGATCGCTCTCATAGAACTGGACCAGGGTGAAGGTCGGCGACGGCACGTCCTCGTCAGGCGAGGTCAGGGCGCGGATCAGGCCGCGCGCCAGGGTCGACTTGCCCATGCCGAGCGGGCCGTAAAGCAGGACGGACTCGCCGGGCTCCAGCAGGGGGGCGATGGCCTGACCTAGGCGGGTGGTGGCCTCGGCGTCGGCAAGCGTGAAGGTCTTCATGCGAACACCGCGTCGGGGTCGGCGGCCAGGGTGCGTTCGACGAAGGCTTTCAGCGCCTCGGTGGCGCGGGCGGCGTCGATGTCGAGCGCGTCGGGCGGGATGGGAAGGCCGACGCTGAGGTCGAAGGCGCGGCCCTGCTTGTTCAGCAGTTCGTGGAAGAGGGTGATGTCGCGCAGTTCCTGGGAGAAGCGGTCGAACAGGTGGAACAGGCGGCTGGTCGGCCCGGCGACGTGGATCGGGACCACGGGGGCGTCGTACTTGCGCGCCAGGGAGGCGGCGGTCGCAGCCCATTCGGGATCAGTCAGGCGGCCTTGATCGTCGACGCGGGCCAAGCGTCCGGCGGGGAACATCACGACGCAGCGTTCGGCCTCGAAGGCGTCTTTCGCCGATTGCAGCGTGGCGCGGGTCTTTTCACGGGTGCGCTTGGCGGTGACCCATTCGACCGGGACGACGGTTTCCGACAGGCGGGGCGAGACGCGGAGCGCATCGGCGTTGGCGAAATAGATCAGGTCGTCGCGCACGGTGCGCAGGGCGTCGTGCACGGCCAGGCCGTCGGCGATGCCGGTCGGATGATTGCAGACGACCAGGCAGCGGCCCGCAGCCGGCAGGCGGTTCAGGTTCTGCGTCTCGACCGTCAGGTCCAGCAGGTCGGACACGTGGTCCAGCGCCTGGCGTCCGCCCATCGGGCCGATGGCGTCGGCCATGCGGCGGGCCTTGGCGTAGTCCAGCAGGCCGTAGAGGGCGGGGCGGACCAGGGGCCATGCAGCCGACTGCGTCAGGCGCGGGGCGCGCTCGGCGATCAGGACGTCGACGATATGGGGGGCGGGAACGGGCGGTCTCATCGTTCCTGCTTGTCGCCGGTCCCGGCGACGGCGGCAAGCGGTCGTGACCATCCTCGCGGGTTTGACGCCAGCGTCGCCGGTGCTACGCCTGCGGCCAAGAATTTCGCGAAGCCGAGAGGATCATCGCCCATGCGTCATCTGCCCCACCTTCTGAGCGGCCTCAGCGCCGTGGCCCTGCTGACGGCCTCGGCCCTGCCGGCCCTGGCCGAGGCACCCGTTCCGGCGGCTGCGGTCTCGACCCCGGCGGCCAGCAACGCCTTCACCTATCAGGACATGATCTCGGCCAATCGCCTGGGCGATCACCAGGTGTCGCCGGACGGCGACTGGGTGGTTTACTCGCTGACCCAGACGGACGTGGCGGCCAACAAGCGCTCCAGCGCCCTCTACATCCTGAGCCTGAAGGGCGAGGGCGAGGCGCAGAAGCTGGCCATCTCCGAGGGCGGCGCCAACACGGCGCGCTGGGGCGCCGACGGCAAGCTCTACTTCCTGTCGGGCCGTTCGGGTTCGAGCCAGGTCTGGGTGTCGGGCGACAAGGGCGCGACGGCGACGCAAGTCACCAGCCTGCCGACCGACGTCAACGCCTACCGGGTAAATGCGGCGGGCGACGCGGTCGCCGTGTCCCTCGCCGTCTATCCCGAGGCGCCCGACCTGAACGCCTCGGTCGAGCGCGCCAAGGCCGCCGCCGAGGTCAAGTCGACGGGTCAGGTCTATGACCGCATGTTCGTGCGCCACTGGGACACCTGGAGCGATCACACCCAGAACCACCTCTTCGTCCAGACCATCGGCGCGGACGGCAAGGCGGGCGGCGATCCGGTCTGGGTGACGAAAGGCTTTGACGGCGACACCCCCTCCAAGCCCTTCGGCGACGAGAGCGAGTTCACCTTCGCCCCCGACGGCCAGTCCCTGGTCTTCTCGGCCCGCAAGGCCGGCAAGAGCGAGCCTTGGAGCACCAACTTCGACCTCTACAGCGTGGCGGTTTCGGCGCCCGGCCAGCTGACCAATCTGACCGAGGCCAACCCGGCCTGGGACACCGGCCCGGTCTTCTCGCCGGACGGCCAGACCCTGGCCTATCGCGCCATGGCCCGCCCGGGCTTCGAGGCCGACAAGTACGCCGTCTTCCTGCGCGACGTGGCGACGGGCCAGACGCGCCAGATCGCGGCCAACTGGGACCGGTCGGCCGACAGCCTGCAATGGTCGAAGGACGGCAAGACCCTGTACGCCACCGCCGGCGACGTGGGTCAGACCAAGCTGTTCGCCATCGACGCCCGCAACGGCTCGGTCATGCCGCTGACCGGCGAAGGCCATGTCGGCGCCTTTGGCCAGACGCCCTCGGGCTTCGTCTATGCCCTGGACACCCTGGCCTCGCCCGCCGACCTCTATTTCAAGACCTGGCGCGGTCGGGAAATGCCGCGCCGTCTGACGAACGTGAACCCGCAACTCGCGAACAAGGCCTTTGGCGCGTTCGAGCAGTTCAGCTTCCCCGGCTGGAACGACGAGACGGTGCATGGCTACGTCATCAAGCCCGCCAACTATGTCGAGGGTCAGAAATACCCGGTCGCCTTCCTGATCCACGGCGGGCCGCAGGGCTCGTTCGGCAACGGCTGGTCCTACCGCTGGAACCCCGAGACCTATGCGGGCGCGGGCTATGCGGTGGTGATGATCGATTTCCACGGCTCGACCGGCTACGGCCAGGAATTCACCGACGCCATCAGCCAGCACTGGGGCGACCGTCCGCTGGAAGACCTGCAGAAGGGCTGGGCCTTCGCGCAGCAGAAGTACGGCTTCCTGGATGGGAACAACGCCTGTGCGCTGGGCGCCTCCTATGGCGGCTACATGATCAACTGGATCGCCGGCAACTGGTCGGATGCGTTCAAATGCCTGGTCAACCACGACGGCGTCTTCGACACCTTCGGCATGGGCTATTCGACCGAGGAGCTGTGGTTCACCGAGTGGGAATACGGCGGCACGCCGTGGGAAAACCCGGAGGGCTATCAGAAGTTCAACCCGGCCAACCACGTGCAGAACTGGAAGACGCCGATGCTGGTGGTCCAGGGCGACCTCGACTACCGCATCCCGACGGCCCAGGGCCTGTCGACCTTCACCGCCCTGCAGCGCCGTGGCATCGACAGCCGACTGGTCTTCTTCCCCAATGAGAACCACTGGGTGCTGAAGCCGGCCAACAGCCTGCAATGGCACAATGAGGTCTTCGGCTGGCTGGACAAGTATCTGGCGAAATAGGGCCGGGCATCGAGCTAAGAAGAAGGGCGCGGCCAGCGATGGCCGCGCCCTTTATCGTTCCGAAACCGGGGCTTAGCGTGCAGCGTAGGCCTGGGTCAGTTGAAGGTAGCGGCCATGCTCGCGTTCGGTCATGCAGCGCGGGGTGGTCCAAGCCTGGCCGGTCGCCCTGGCCTCGGCGGCTTCGCGGGCGGTCAGGAAGACCGGCTCCGCGCCGTATTCGCGGGCAAAGGCGCTGCGGGTCGCGGCGTCGGCGTCGCAGATCAGCACCACGCGCTGGGGCTGGGCGGTCGAGACGCGCGTCGGCTGGGGCTGACTGTGCGGACTTTGGGCGGGCGTCTGGGCCAGGGCGGGCGCGGCTCCGGCGAGCAGCAGGGCCGAGACGACGGCGACGGACAGGCGCATGCGATATCCTCCCTTGGCCGGAATTCGCTCCGGACTCCGATCGAATTATGCGCTCAATTTCTGGAATGTAAATATTATGCGACAAATCAGTGAGTGAAGTGTGACGTTCGACCCCGTTGCGGCTCTGCATTGGGCCGAACGGCGCCTTCGTGCGTAGAAGGTCATTCTTCGCCCATCCTCAGGAGCTCCATTGACCCGTAGAGGCCTGTTCGCCCCCGCATTCGCCGCCCTCATGGGGGGACTGGCGGCGGCCTGTTCGCCGCTGTCCCTGTTCAACACCCTGGGGCCGCGCGACCGGGGCGCGGCCAAGGTCGCCTCTGGCCTCCGCTATGGCGATGATCCGCGCCAGACGATGGACGTCTACGCGCCCGTGGGTGCGGCGGACCTGCCCATGCTGGTCTTCTTCTACGGCGGCGGTTGGGATTCAGGGTCGAAGGACGTCTATGGCTGGGCGGCCCAGGCGCTGGCGGCGCGCGGCTTTGTCGTCTTCGTGCCGGACTATCGGGTCGTGCCCCAGGTGCGCTTCCCGAGCTTCATCGAGGATGCCGCGGCGGCGACGGCGCGGGCCGGCGAACTGGCCGTGACCTATGGCGGCGACGCCGGGCGCTTGGGCGTGCTGGGGCATTCGGCGGGCGCCCATCTGGCCATGATGATCGCCCTGGACCGCCGCTACATGGCCGCCGTGGATCGGCCCGATCTGATCCGGGCGGCGGCGGGGCTGGCGGGCCCCTATGACTTCCTGCCGTTCGACGTTGCGGCGTCGCAGAACGCCTTTGGCCGGGCGCCCGATCCGACCCTGACCCAGCCTGTGACCTTTGCGCGGGCCGACGCCCCGCCGCTGTGGCTGGGGCATGGAACCGCCGACACGGTGGTCCACGCCGAGGACACCACCATCCTCAACGACCGGATGCGGGCGGTCGGCGGGCGCTCGGAGGCGCGTCTCTATCTAGGACTGGACCACGCCGACCTGATCGCGACCTTCTCGCCCCTGTTCAGGAAGAAGGCGCCGGTGCTGGACGACGTGGTCGGCTTCTTCCGCCGCGAACTGGTCTAATCGGCCTCGGCGCGGGCCTTCAGATTGGCCAGCTGCGCCGACAGGACGCCGTCGACCGGCGCGGCCCAGGCCTCCAGTCCGCCCGGCGTATAGCCGCCGACGATATAGGCCCAGGTCAGGAGACTGCCCTCGCCGTCGGCCTTGATCTCGAACGTCAGCCCGCCGGTCGCGCCCTGACCCTGCAAGGGACCGAGCCCGCCGCGCAGCACCAGCTTCGATCCCGGCTCGACCAGGGCCGTCTCCAGATGACGCGAGACGCGGCCGTCCGCCGCCCGCTCGCACCAGCAGCCGCCGGGCGACAGGTCCAGCGACAGGGTCGAGGCCTTGAACCAGCGGTGGTCGCGGCTCCACCAGGCGTCGGGCGCGGTCAGCACGGCCCAGACGCGGGCGGGCGTGGCCTCGATCACGACCGTGCCGCCGACCTCGAACCCGCCCTGCGTGGCCGACTTGACCTCGGCGAGGGCGGGGGCGGCGGTCAGCATCAGCAAGGCGGCGGCGACCGAAATCAGCTGTCGGGACATAGGGTTCCTCCTGAGCGAAAGCGGAACGCCAACCGCCGCCTGCGGTCAACAGTCGTGTCCTTGTGTTTCCCCCGTCTCGCCACGGTCACGGTTTTCGGCTAGAGGAAGTCATGACAGACAAGATGACCCCCCAGGCGGCGCTGGACCGCCTCGAAACCCTCTACAATCAATCCGTCGCCAATCTGCGTAATGCAGTGAAGCGCTTCCTCGAGACCGGCGAGCGCGCCGATCCCGAAGCGCGGGCCGCCGGCCTGTTCGCCTATCCGCGACTGACCGTCAGCTGGTTCGGCGACCGTCCCCAGGACCTTGAGACACGGGCCTTCGCCCGCCTGTCGCGCACCGGCGTCTATACGACGACCGTCACCCGCCCCGACCTGTATCGCGACTATCTGCTGGAACAGCTGACCTTGCTGGCGACCGAGTACGGCGCCACGATCACCGTCGAGCCGTCGGATCAGGAAATTCCCTTCCCCTATGTGCTGGACGGGTCCGGCGTGGCGCTGGACAGCACCATGACGGCGTCGATCGCGCGCTGGTTCCCGACGACGGACCTGGCTCACATAGGCGACGAGATCTCGGACGGCCTGTTCGCGCCGGGCGAGGACTTCCCTCTGGCCCAGTTCGACGGTCTGCGCACCGACTTCTCGCTGGCTCGTCTGCGCCACTATACCGGCACCCCGGTCGAGGACGTGCAGTCCTATGTCCTGTTCACCAACTATCACCGCTATGTCGATGAGTTCGTGCGCTGGGCCTGCGCCCAGCTGGCTGATCCGACCAGCGTCTATCAGACCCTGTCGTGCGCCGGCGGCGTGATCATCGACCGCGAGACCCCGGACCCGGAACGCGCCATCATGGACGCGGCCTGGCGCCGGCATCAGATGCCCGCCTATCACCTGACCCGCGCCGACGGTCAGGGCATCACCCTGGTCAACATCGGGGTCGGCCCGTCCAACGCCAAGACCATCTGCGACCACCTGGCCGTCACCCGCCCGCACGCCTGGATGATGATCGGCCACTGCGGCGGCCTGCGCGCCAGCCAGACCATCGGCGACTACGTCCTGGCCCACGCCTATCTGCGCGACGACCACGTGCTGGACGCGGTCCTGCCCGCCGACATCCCGATCCCGTCGATCGCCGAGGTGCAGCGCGCCCTCTATGACGCGACCAAGCTGGTCTCCGGCGCGCCGGGCGAAGAGGTCAAGAAGCGTCTGCGCACCGGCACCGTCGTCACCACCGACGACCGTAACTGGGAGCTGCGCTATTCCAAGTCGGCCCTGCGCTTCAACCAGAGCCGCGCCGTCGCCATCGACATGGAAAGCGCCACCATCGCCGCCCAGGGCTATCGTTTCCGCGTGCCCTACGGGACGCTGCTGTGCGTCTCGGACAAGCCGCTGCACGGCGAGATCAAGCTGCCGGGTCAGGCCAATCGTTTCTACGAAGGCTCGATCTCGGAGCACCTGCAGATCGGCATCCAGGCCGTGGACCTGCTGCGGGCCGAGGGCGCCAAGCTGCATTCCCGCAAGCTGCGCGCCTTCGACGAGCCGCCTTTCCGGTAAAAGAAGGGCGCTATCGCTCGCGACGCGGTCGTGCGCTGCTTGAGCGAAAATGATGGCCTGCTGATGAGGGCGTCCGGGATCACCCGGGCGCCCTTACTCTTCCTGGTTCGGGTTGGAGTCTGAAAAAGAACTTTACAACATAAAGTTCTTGGCGCACCTTCCGATCAACAGGCAGGGAGAGACGCCATGACCCGAGATCAAGTTCAGTCCGTCCACGACGACATCGCCTATATGAAGGCCCTGGCCCAGGAGGGGCGGCGCGCTCCCTTGCTGGGCGGGTCGATCCTGATCGCCGCCGGGCTGGTGTTCGGCCTAGCGTCCATCGTCGCCTATGGGATCGACAGCGGCATCCTCAATGTGCCGCCGGTCGCCTACGCCTTTCTGTGGGGCGGGGCTGGACTGATTTTCTTTGCGGTTTTGATGCTGCAGGTTCGTCGAACGACCGGCCGCCCCGGCGCGAACTCGGTGGTGAACCGGGCCGGAGGCGCGGGCTGGATGGGGGTCGGTCTGGCCATCTTCGTCATGGCCCTGGCGATGACGGTGGTCAGTTGGAAGACGGGGAGCGAAGTGAGCTTCATGCTCTTCCCCTCGCTGATCTTCGCCCTCTACGGCTCGGGCTGGGCGGTGTCGGCCACTATGAGCGATCAGAAATGGCAGTGGACGCTGGCCATCGCCTGCTGGATCGCCGCGCCGCTGATCGCCTTCCTGACCGGCAGCCCGCTGATGTGGCTGGCTTATGCGGCGGGACTGTTCCTGTTCGCCCTGCTGCCCGGCGTTCTGCTGGTGCGTCAGGAACCGTCGGAGGTGATCTGATGGTTTCGGACACGGCGGGGGATGCGGCTGACGCCTTTGACATCGGCCGCATCGACGAGGTGATCCATGGGCGGGTGCGTCTGGGGATCATGGCCTATCTGTCGGGCGTCGGGACGGCGGACTTCAACGAGCTGAAGACCCGGCTGCAGGCCACGGACGGCAATCTGTCGGTGCACCTGAGAAAGCTGGAGGAGGCGGGCTTCGTCGAGGTCGCCAAGAGCTTTCAGGGCCGCAAGCCCCTGACGCGGGCGACCATGACCGAGGCCGGGCGCGACGCCTTCGTCGCCTATCTGGACGCCATGTCCGGTCTGGTCGGCGCCCGTTAGCCTTGGCGCGTGAATAGTCTAAAGAAGGCGGTCATGAGCGACCGCCTTCCGCCGTTTCAGGCTATCGATAATTTCCGCGACTATGGCGGCTATGCTGTAGCGGGGGCGCGTTTGACGCGTGGACGCCTTTACCGCTCGGCGCATCAGGCCAAGGCGACTGAGGCGGATCTGGCGCAGTTGGCGCAGCTGAACATCGCGACGGTGGTGGACCTGCGTCGCCCCAGCGAACGGCGCGACCAGCCGTCGCGGCGGCCCTCAGGCTGGGCCGGCCGGGTGATCGAGAGCGCTCACGACGACGGCGGCGAGGCCCCGCACATCACCTTCCTGAAGACCGCCGACCTGACCGAGGATTCCGGCCGCGCCTTCATGATCGGCACCTATCGCCGCCTGCCGTTCGGGGCTGCCCATGTGGACCTGTTCAGCCGCTATTTTCGCGCCCTGGCCGAGGACGCCGGGCCCGTCCTGATCCACTGCGCCGCGGGCAAGGACCGCACTGGCCTGCTGGCGGCCCTGACCCACAGTCTGCTGGGCGTGTCGCGCGATGACCTCATCCACGACTATCTGCTGACCAACATCGCCGTCGATCTGGAGGGCCGAGCCGAGGGAATTGCGAAGAAGCTGACCGAGATGACGGGGCGTCCGGCCTCGCACGGGGCGGTGGTCGCTTTCCTCGGCGTCGAGGCCGATTATCTTGACGGGGCCTTCGCCGAGATCACGGCGCGGCACGGCTCCCTGCGGGCCTATCTGGAGCAGGCGCTGGGCGTGGATGACGCCCTGGCCGAAGGCATCCGGGCGCGGCTGACGGCATGAGCCTGCCGGTCGTCCATGTCGCGCGGCGGGGCTGGTGCGAGCCGCTGGCGGTGGCGGCGGGGCTGAACCGGCGCGAGGGCGCGCTGGCGCTCCTGGCCGGGGCGGGCGATCCGACGGCGCATGGCGGGCGCTGGTCCTTCGTCGGCTGCGAGCCGGACCGGGTGCGGGTCGGCGCGGTCAATGACGCGGCGGCGTTCGAGGCTCTGCGCGACCCTAAGTTTTCAGGCGGCGGCGTGGTCGGGCTGATGAGCTATGACGCCGGGGCGCGACCGGCGACGGGCGCGCGGGCCGAGGTCTGGCCCGACCTGATGCTGGCCCGCTATCCGGCCCTGCTGGCCTTTGATCATGCGGCGGGCGAAGTGCGGGCCGTGGGGCGGGGCGCGAACGCCGCCGAGGCCGAGGCTCAAGGCCGCCGTGCAGCAGACTGGCTGGCGGAGGCGGTGACGCTGCCGATCCCGCCCGCGCCCGCCGACGCCTTTACCGGCGAGGCGCCGCCCGAAGCCTATGAGGCCGCCGTGGCCGACGTTGTGGCGCGCATTGCGGCGGGCGAGCTGTTCCAGGCCAATATCGCCCGCGCCTGGGGCGGGCGGCTGAATGGGGGGCGCGACCCGTTCGAGGTCTTCGCGCGCTTGGCGGTGGAACGGGGGGCAGCCTACGGCGCCTTCTGGCGGTTGGGCGAGCGGGCGCTGGTGTCCAACTCGCCGGAGCTGTTCCTGACCTTTGATCCTGTCACAGGCCGCATCGAGACCCGTCCGATCAAGGGCACGCGTCCGAGAGACGCTGATCCGGCGCGCGACGCCGCCCTGGCCGCCGCCCTCGCCGCCAGCGCCAAGGACCGGGCCGAGAACCTGATGATCGTCGATCTGATGCGCAATGATCTGGCCCGGGCGGCGGTCCCCGGAACAGTGCGGGTCGAGCGGCTGTTCGAGGTCGAAAGCCATCCCACCGTGCATCATCTGGTGTCCACCGTCACGGCGACCGCGCGGCCCGGCGTCGGCGCCGCCGAAGTGCTGGAGGCGACCTTCCCGCCCGGCTCGATCACCGGCGCGCCCAAGCATCAGGCCATGAAGGTGATCGCCGGGCACGAGCCGCCGCGCGGGCCGTGGTGCGGCTCCCTGTTCGGTCTGGGTCTGGCGGGAGATGCGCCGAGAGGCGGGGCGCTGATCGCCTCGGTGCTGATCCGCACCGCGTCGTTTCAGCAGGATGAGAGGGGCTGGCGCTGGAGCGCTCTGGCCGGGGCCGGCATCGTCGCCGACAGCGATCCGCGCGCGGAATGCGAGGAGACCGGGGCCAAGATTCGGGCGTTGAAGGACGCTTTGTCCGGGGGCTAGCAGCCGGTGCAGACGACCTGGTTCACGGTGCGGGGGCGCAGATAATATGTCCGCTCGAAGATGATCGCCTTGGGCAGGATGTCCTTGATCGCGGACTGATATTTATACTGGGTTTCGCCGATGATCAGGCTCTCGCCGGTGGCGATCAGGCCGGGGGGAAGGTCGGCGATGGGCGAGTCCTTGCCCAGGCTTTTCAGGATCGTTTCCTTGCTGCTCAGGCTCCAGTCGACGGTGGCCTGGCCGTTGGACCCCATTGTGACACTGGTGACGCGGATCGCCAGCGGATCGGCGGAAAAGGGCTTCATGATCATCTGGCCGATGGCGAAGACGGGCTGGATGGCGGTCGGGCTGGTCTTGTCGCCCTGGGCCACCAGGTCGGCCACCATGGCAGCCGTGTGGCCGGTGCGGCGCTGGGCCATATAGGCCTGGCTGAACTCGGTCAGGCCGAAATAGATGAGGATCATGACCGGCGCGATCAGGGCGAACTCGACCGCCGAGACGCCGCGTCGATCGGCGATCAGCCGGGCGAAAAAGGCAGACGCGCGCCGGGTCATAAAAACGGCTCGTTGCGGAAGGCCATGGTGGTGGTCAGCATCATATTGCCGTCCTGACCCTTGGTCAGGGCCTGCTTCAGGAAGGGCGTCACCACCGGGTGTTCGTACCAGACCCGGACCATGACCATGTCGCCGGGAGCGCCCGGCTTGACGTCGACCTTGCTCTTGTCGAAAGCGCCGGAGGCCATGGGGTCCTCCGGGTCCAGCGGCGTGCTGAAGTCATTGACGACCCGCACATCCAGATAGGCGCGGCTGGCGCAGTCGTTGGCGAAGACGCTCATCTCTTCGCAGAGTCTGGCCTTCATCATGTCCTTGTCGATGTTCTGCATCTGCGTCTGTCCGGTTCGCACCAGACGGCCGGTGTCGGCCACGGCGGTCTCGACCACGGCGTCGAGCAGCAGGATCAGGCCGATTTCGAGGATGGCGAACAGCAGCATGAAGAAGGGCAGGGCGATCAGGGCGAACTCGACCGCGGTCGAGCCCTCGCGGGCGCGCATCAGCCGCCGCGCGAACGACGGACGGTTCGTATCGCGTTGAAGCCGCCGCGCCATGATTTCAGGGCGCCGAGGGCGTGCGGACGCTGGGCGAGCAGCTGACGCCGCAGGCCATGTCGGTCGCCTCAGCGCCGCGCCAGACGCGGACCGAACCTGTGGAGCCGGCGCTGACCACCACCCGGCTCTGGAACAGGGGGCGGCCGATGGCGTCGACGGCCACGATCTCGGTCACGCCATAGCCCTTGCCCGTGATGAACAGGGTGTTGGCGTCGACCACGGTGACGTCGGCGATCTTGGGATTGGCCACGATGACCGAGCCGGCTGGCGCGCGCAGTTGAATCCGCGTCGAGCTGTCGATCTCGATGTTCAGGGGGCTGGCCTGGGCCGCGGCGGCGGAGACGACGAGGCCTGCGGCGGCCAAGAGAGCGGCGGCTGATCGAAGGAGGTGTCGGGGCATGGCGGAGGGCTCCGGTGACATGGAAAGGCGCGCGCGTGATCGCTCGGACGCAAGGTCGTCTTCAAAGATCAAGATTTCCTGAAGGGCGACGCTGGTCGCTTTTGAGGCATAAAACGTAGTAAACGACTAGTAACCAATAATAATCGAGATGCGGCTGTTTCGTTTTACTCGAACTTAAGGATCGCGGGCTCATGTTCGTCATGCAAACGGGGGTCAAGCGGGCAAAGCCGGTGACCCTGGTAGTGGAACTGTTGCTCGCTTAGAAAACAAGGAAGACACATCATGCGTAACTTCATCAAGAACTTCGCCCAAGACGAATCCGGCGCCACGGCCATTGAATACGGCCTGATCGCTGCTCTGATCGCCGTCGTCATCATCGCCGGCGTCGGTCTGGTCGGCAAAGAGCTGAAGACGACGTTCGACAATATCGCCGGCAACCTCGGCGGCGACGTCGGCAAGGCTCCGGCTGCTTAAGACGCTGCAACACCAGTCGTTGTGATCGGGAACGGCCGGGCGGAAACGCCCGGCCGTTTTCATTTGCCGATCCGCGATCGGGGAATAAGGAAACCCGGTCTTAAAGATCGAGGCGCCATGATCCGCTCATGACCGAGCTTTCCTTTGCCCTCCTGGGCCTCATGCCTGTTCTGGTGATCGTTGCGGGTCTGCACGACCTGACCACGATGAAGATCCCCAACTGGCTCTCGGGTCTGCTGATCCTCGGCTTCTTTCCGGCCGCCCTGGCGCTGGGTTTGCCCCTGTCGGTCGTCGGCGTCTCTGTGGGGGCGGCGGTCGTCGCCTTGCTGATCGGCGCCGGGATGTTCGCCCTGCGCTGGCTGGGCGGGGGCGACGCCAAGCTTCTGGCCGCCGTCATGCTGTGGCTCGGTCTGCCCGGCGCCATGCCTTTCCTGCTGTTCACGGCCATGGCCGGCGGCGGGCTGTGTCTGGTGCTGATCCTGGCGCGCGCTCATTTGCAGGTCTACGCCGGCAACGGTCCAGTCTGGGTTTCGCGTCTGCTGGAGCCCAAGGGCGATGTTCCCTACGGCGTGGCGATCGCGATCGGGGCCTTGCTGGCCTATCCCGCCAGCCCCCTGGTGCGCGCCTTCGCTGGGGTCTGAGCGCCCCGCGGGCGCTTAGGGCGGCGTTAACCGAAGATCGCCACTATCGTTAACGGCAGAGGGGCGAGAACTGAATCCACGTCGCCGCGCCCGCCGGAGACCGTCGATGAAGCCTGCAAAAATCGCCGTCATCTGTATCGCCGCCGTGGCGGCTATCGGCCTGGCTCTGGTCGTCCGCGCCATGGGGTCGTCGTCCGGCGCGCCCGCCGCGACCGCCGTCGCCGCCGTTGAAGCCGTGCCGATGGCCAAGGTCCTGGTCGCCGCCAAGAATCTGGAGCCGGGCAGCCGCCTGACCGACGCGGATCTGACGTGGAAGGACTGGCCGATCGCCGAGGTCAATCCGGTCTTCATCACCGACGGCAGCGTGCCCATCCCCGGCGTCGCCGCCGAGGGGGCGGCCAAGGAGGCCAAGCCCGCGGACGACAAGGTCAAAAAGGCCGAAGACGCCGCCGCTCGCGTCAGCCGCGCCGCCACCGCCCTGGCGACCGGCGGAGCCAAGGCCGACTATATCGGCGCCGTCGTGCGCGAACCCATTCTGGCCGGAGAGCCGATCGTCGCCCGCAAGATCGTGCGCGCCGGAGACAGCGGCTTCATGGCCGCCTACCTGGAGCCGGGCATGAGGGCCATGGCCATCCGCGTCACGGTCGAGACGGCGGCGGGCGGCTTCATTCTGCCCGGCGACCGGGCCGACGTCCTGCTGACCCGTCAGGTCAAGATGCCGGCGGGCTCGGCCAGCGGCGAGGACACGAAGTTTGTCAGCGCGACGGTGATGCAGAACGTCAAGGTTCTGGCCATCGACCAGGCCACGCGCGCGGCTGACGACGCCCAGGCCGTGGTCGGCGCCACCGCGACCCTCGAAATCAGCGGCCGCGACGCCGAGGTCCTGGCCCTGGCCAAGTCCGAAGGCGAACTGTCGCTGGTGCTGCGCTCCTATGCCGACACCGCCGGTCCGTCAGGGCGGACGCCCGCCGCGACGCGACGCAGCGACGCCGCCGCCAATGTCGTGCGCGTCTATCGCGAGGGCGAGGCCGAGGCGGTCGTCGTTCGATGAGGAACCCAGGGATGAACCGACTGATCGCCGCGACCTGTGTTTCGCTGCTGGCGCTGGGCGGCGCCGTCTCGGCGCCCGTCGTCGCCTGGAGCCAGACGGCCCCGACGCGCGCCGCCGTGTCGACCGGCGCGGCGCCGCAGATGGTCAACCTGCCGCGCGGGACGTCGTTCGCCGTCGACTTGCCGGCGGATGCGCGCGACGTGATCGTGTCCAATCCGCAGGTGGCCGAGGCCATGCTGCACTCGCCGCGCCGGATCACCGTCATCGGCCTCGCGCCCGGCGAGACGGACGCCGTCTTCCTGGACGCCGCCGGTCGCACGATCCTGGCCCTGCGGGTCCGCGTGGACGCGGGAACCAGCGCGCTTCAGGACACGCTCAGCCGCGTGATGCCGGGCTCCGGCATTCGTGCTGAAGCGGTCAACGACAGCATCATTCTGAGCGGCGTGGCCGCCAGCCCCGCCGAGGCCGCCCGGGCGGCCCAGGTGGCGCGCGCCTTTGTTTCGGCCCCCGAGAAGGTCATGAACATGACCACGGTCGTCGGCTCGGACCAAGTGACGCTCAAGGTGCGTGTGGTCGAGGTGCAGCGCACGGCGATCAAGCAACTGGGCTTCGACACCAAGGCGGTGCTGGGCCGCATCGGCGACACCCAGTGGCTGCTGGGCAGCGCCGCCACCTGGGGCGTCAACGGGGCGCTGCTAGGCGGGATCACAGGCGGGGTGTCGCGCGACACCACCCAGAATTATCAGATGCAGGCGCCCTGCGGCGGCGGCTTTCCTGCGGGGTCCCTGTGCCCGGTAACGGTTGACGGCGGCGCCCCGGGCGACCCCAGCAACTGGGACACCGCCAAGCCCGGCACCGGCCCCGGCTCGGACGGATTGAACAAGGGCGAGGCCATGATCAAGGCCTTCGAACGCGTCGGCCTGGTCCGCACCCTGGCCGAGCCGAACCTGACCTCGGTCAACGGCGAGGCCGCCAGCTTCCTGGCGGGCGGCGAATTCCCTGTGCCCGCTGGTCGCGACCAGAACGGCCAGATCACGGTCGAGTACAAGCCCTTCGGCGTCGGCCTGTCCTTCCGTCCGGTCGTGATGTCGGAGGGACGCATCTCCTTGCAGGTCAAGGTCGAGGTGTCGGAACTGACCAGCCAGGGCGGCCTGACCATCGGCGCGGGCACGCCCTCCTCCATCACCCTGCCGGGCCTCTCGGTGCGCCGCAGCGAGAATACGATCGAACTGCCGTCGGGCGGCTCGATGATGATCGCCGGCCTGCTGCAGGAATCGACCCGCCAGAACATCGACTCTCTGCCGGGCGCGACCAATCTGCCGGTTCTCGGCCAGCTGTTCCGCTCGCGCGACTATCTGATGGGCGAGACCGAACTGGTGGTCATCGTCGAGGCCTATGTGGTCAATCCGACCGCGCCGGGCCGGATGCAGACGCCCGCCGACGGCCTGCGCATCGCGCAAGACGCCCAGACCATCTTCTTCGGCCAGTTGAACCAGGCCTATGGCGTGCCCGCCCCCGCCGCCCAGTCGGGCGGCGGATGGCAGGGGCCTGTCGGCTATGTGATCGAGTGAGCGCCATGACCCGTTCCGCCAAATCCATCCTCTCCCTGAGCGCGGCTCTGGCGCTCGCCGGGCTGGCGCTGGCCGGCTGCATGGGCGGACCCGCCAGCCTGGGCGGCGAGCCGCCGCTGACGCCGCTCTCGCGCTACACGCTTCAGGTCGAGCCGGGTCTGGACCGCATCGCCCTGGCGGTGCACGAAACCGGCCTGTCGGCGAACCAGCAGGCGGCCCTGACCGCCCTGGTCAGCCGCTTCGCCCTCGAAGGCGCGCCGACCCTGGTGGTAGAGGCGCCGGCGGGCGATGATCCCGTAGCGACGCAGACGGCCTGGAACGTCAAGTCGGCCCTGGTTGCGGCAGGCGCCCCCGATCATCGCGTCCGTGTGGTCAGCTACGCTGGGCCGGACCCGCGCGCGCCCGTCCTGGTCGGCTTCGAAACGGTGCGCGCCGTGACGCCGCAGTGCGGAACCGTCTGGGGCAATCTGGGCCGCACCGGCGACAATCAGTCGGCCTCGAACTTCGGCTGCGCGGTCAACGCCAACCTGGCGGCCCAGATCGCCAACCCGCGCGACATCGTCTCGCCGCGCGCCATGACCCCCGCCGAGGCCGGTCGCCGCAGCGTGGTGTTCGACGCCTATCGCGAGGGGACACAGACCTCGGCCGCGCGAGAAGAGCTGGTCTCTCAGTCGCGCGTCTCTCGGGCGGTGAACTGATCATGACCCAATCCTATGCTGCTCAGGATTTCGACGCTTTGGACGGTTTCGACCTGGAAGATGAATTCCTCAACGCCGCGCCCCGGTCGCCGCAGGCTCAGCCGCAGGATGTCCTGAACGCCGTCTCCGAGCCCTTCGCCGTAGCGCTCGACGAAACGCCCGACGAATGGATCGAGGCGGACGTCGAGGCCTATAATCCTGTCGGACGTCTGGTCGATGCGACCGAAGCGGCGGCGGCGAGCGTGGCGCCTCTGGTCGCGGCGACGCCCGTTGCCGAGGTCCAGGTTCCGGCTGTGCCCGAGCCCTTCACGCCGGCTCTGGCGGAGGCCGCTTCTCTGCCGATCAGTGCGGGTTCCACGGTCGAGGTTTCGATCCCGCGCATCGCCGTCCACGTCTTCGCCGAGCGTCAGGACACCCTGGCCGCCGCCGAGCGGGCGGGGCAGGATAGGCGCATGTCGCGCGCCACCACCCAGATCCGCGTCGGCGGCGTCGCGGCGGCGATCGAGGCCTATCAGGCCGAGCCGACCCCGCCGCTGATCGTGGTCGAGTGCCTGAAGGACCCGCAGACCCTGCTGTGGGAGATCGACCAACTGGCCGAGGTCTGCGACGCGGGCACCAAGGTGGTGGTCATCGGCGCGACCAACGACATCCTTCTGTTCCGCGAACTGATGCGGCGCGGGGTCAGCGAATATCTGGTGGCGCCCTTGCAGCCGCTGCAACTGATCGCGGCCATCGGCGGCCTGTTCGCCGATCCGGCTCAGCCCTTCGTCGGTCGGTCCATCGCCTTCGTCGGCGCGCGCGGCGGGGCCGGGGCCTCGGCCGTGGCCCACAACACCGCCTACGCCATGAGCGAGCGGATCGGCGTCAACACCGTCATCGTCGACTATGACCTGCCGTTCGGCACCGCCGGGCTGGACTTCAACCAGGACCCGCTGGGCGGCGTCGCCGACGCCCTGAGTCAGCCGGACCGCCTGGACGCCACCCTGCTGGACCGGATGATGGTCCGCTGCACCGACAAGCTGAGCCTGTTCGCAGCGCCGGCCACCCTGGACGGCGACTGGGACATCCAGCCGGACGCCTTCGAGGAGGTGACGAGCCGCATCCGCTCGACGGCGCCCTTCGTGGTGCTGGACCTGCCGCACCTGTGGTCGGGCTGGATGCGCAAGACGCTGATCTCGGCGGACGAGGTGGTGATCGTGGCGACGCCGGACCTGGCCTCCTTGCGCAACGCCAAGAACATGATCGACCTGATCAAGCAGGGGCGTCCCAACGACGCCCCGCCGCGTCTGGTGCTGAACCAGGTCGGCGTGCCGGGCCGTCCCGAAATCCCGACCAAGGACTTTGGCGCCGCGCTGGGCGTCCATCCCAGCCTGGTGATCCCGTTCGACGCCAAGGTCTTCGGCTCGGCCGCCAACAATGGCCAGATGATTGTCGAGTCCGGGGCCAAGACCAAGGCCGCCGAGGCCTTCCAGACCCTGGCCCAGATCGTGTCGCAACGCGAACTGCCGAGCGCGGCTCCCGCGCGCGGCAAGGCGGCTGAGGGCGCAGCAGCCAAGAATGGGGCGGCCAAGAGCGGCGCAGCCAAGGGCGGCTCTCTGCTGGCCTCCCTGTTCAGCAAGAAGCGCTAGGCCATGTTCGGCAAGCGTTCAGCCCAGCCTGGGGTCGCGGTCGCGCCCCGACCCGCCCCGGCGCCTCAGCCGGCGGCGCAGGCGCGTGTGCTGGACGCCGTCGACGCCTTCTCCATCGAGGAACTGGAAGCCGTGGCGCGCCCGCCGTCGGACGCCGCCGATCGGCTGGACGCTTTGGCCGCGCGTCCCCGCACCGAGGCCCCTGCGCCGACGCCCGGCGGTCCGGTCAAGGGACCGCGCGCCACCGCCGGTCTGGAACAGCTGAAGAAGGCCCAGGCGGTCGCCGAGATCGTCCGCGAGCAGTCCGACTATTATCACGCCACGAAGACCACCATCTTCAACGCGCTGATGAACACCATCGACCTGTCGCAGCTGGCGCAGCTGGACACCAAGGCGGCGGCTGAGGAAATCCGCGACATCGTCGCCGAACTGGTGGCGATCAAGAACGTCTCCATGTCGGTGGCCGAGCAGGAGCATCTGGTTCAGGACATCGTCAACGACGTCCTGGGCTATGGCCCGCTGGAGCCGCTGCTGGCCCGCGACGACATCGCCGACATCATGGTCAACGGCGCCGGGCGGGTCTTCATCGAAGTCAGCGGCAAGGTGCAGCTGACCAACGTCCGCTTCCGCGACAACACCCAGCTGATGAACATCTGTCAGCGGATCGTGAGCCAGGTCGGTCGCCGGGTCGATGAATCCAGCCCCATCTGCGACGCCCGTCTGCCGGACGGGTCGCGCGTCAACGTCATCGCCCCGCCCCTGGCCATCGACGGCCCGACGCTGACCATTCGTAAGTTCAAAAAAGACAAGCTGACGATGAAGAACCTGGTGGAGTACGCCTCCATCAGCCCCGAGGGCGCGCGCGTCCTGGGCGTCATCGGCGCGGCGCGATGCAACCTGGTCATCTCGGGCGGCACGGGCTCGGGCAAGACCACCCTGCTCAACACCCTGACGGCCTTCATCGACCCGACCGAGCGCGTCATCACCTGCGAGGACGCCGCCGAACTGCAGTTGCAGCAGCCGCACGTGGTGCGTCTGGAAACCCGCCCGCCGAACCTGGAAGGCCAGGGCCAGATCACCATGCGCGACCTGGTCAAGAACTGTCTGCGGATGCGACCCGAACGGATCATCGTCGGCGAGGTCCGGGGACCCGAGGCCTTCGATCTGCTGCAGGCCATGAATACGGGCCATGACGGCTCCATGGGCACGCTGCACGCCAACTCCCCGCGCGAGGCCATCAGCCGGATGGAGTCGATGATCACCATGGGCGGCTACGGCCTGCCGTCCAAGACCATTCGCGAGATGATCGTCGGCTCGGTCGACGTCATCATCCAGGCCGCGCGTCTGCGCGACGGCTCGCGCCGCATCACCCACATCACCGAGGTGGTGGGGCTGGAAGGCGACGTCATCGTGACCCAGGACCTGTTCGTCTATGAGATCACCGGCGAGGACGCCCACGGCAAGATCACTGGCCGTCACCGTTCGACCGGCATCGCTCGGCCCCGCTTCTGGGACCGCGCCCGCTACTACGGGCTGGAGCGCGAACTGGCCGAAGCCCTGGACGCGGCGGAGTAGGGCCTGATGCTTCCCATTCTTGCGGCCATCCTGGCCTTCATCACCATCGGCGGGTTCGGCTGGGTTCTGGTCGGCGGGGATGACACCTCGGCTGAGGCCGTCAAGCGCGCCAAGGCCATCGGCGGGGCGCGCGACGCCACCGCCGCCAAGCGGACCGCCGCCGCCGTCGCCAACACGCCCGAGGCGCGCCGCAAGCAGATCCTGACCCAACTTCAGGACGTGGAGCGGCGCGAGCGCAAGGCGCGCATGACCATGGCCGCCAAGCTGAAGCAGGCCGGGCTGTCGATAGGCCTGCGCACCTTCATCATCATCAGCGTCGTGGCGGGCGTGCTCAGCTTCCTGATCGCCCTGATCGCGGGCCTGAACCTGTTCCTGGCGCTGGGCGTCGGCGTGGCGGTGGGTCTGGGTCTGCCGCGCTGGATCGTCGGCCACCTGGGCAAGAAGCGGATGAAGAAGTTCTCGCTGGCCTTCGCCGACGCCGTCGACATCCTGGTGCGCGGCATCAAGACGGGCCTGCCGGTCCATGACTGCTTCAAGATCATCGCCCGCGAAAGCCCCGAGCCTCTGGCCGGCGAGTTTCAGCGTCTGGTCGAGGGCATGGGCGTGGGCATGACCCTGAGCCAGTCCCTGGAGAAGATGTACGAGCGTATGCCGACGCCCGAGCTGAACTTCTTCGCCATCGTCATCGCCATCCAGCAGAAGAGCGGCGGCAACCTGGCCGAGGCCCTGGGCAACCTGACGACGGTGCTGCGGGCGCGGCGCCTGATGGGCGAGAAGATCAAGGCCCTGTCGTCCGAAGCCGTCGCCTCGGCGGGCATCATCGCCTCGCTGCCGCCGGTGGTGATGATCCTCGTGACCCTGTCCAGCCCTGGCTACATGCTGCTGCTGTTCACCGACATGCGCGGCCAGGTCATGCTGCTGGGCTCGGCCATCTGGATGGCCTGCGGCGTCTTCACGATGAAGCGCATGATCTCGTTCAAGTTCTGATGCAGAGGCTCACATGAACGGCTTCATGCACTTCATCACCGACATCCAGAACCTGCTCAGCATCGGGGTCGGCGTCGCCGTCTTCGCCAGCGTCCTGACCCTGCTCAGCGCCTATACGGGCGGGGCGACCCTGGGCAAGAGGATGCAGGCCGTGGCGGAACGCCGCGAGGAACTGCGCCGCAAGTCGCGTCAGGCCATGAACGGCGGCGCCGGCGGGGCCGGGGCCAGCCTGCGTCACAGCGACGAGGGCTTCAAGAAGCGGGTGGTCGAACGGCTGAACCTGAGCAAGCTCCTGGAAGACCCCAAGGTGGCCGAAAACATGGCCCAGGCGGGGTGGCGCGGGCCAAAACCGCTGAACGCCTTCTACTTCTTCCGCTTCTCCATGCCCTTTCTCTTCCTGGGGCTGGTGGCCTTCTACCTGCTGGTCATCAATGATTTCGGTCAGCCCCCGACCATGATCCTGGCGATCTGCGGCGCGGCGTTTGCGGCGGGTTTCTATGCGCCCAACATCTATGTCCAGAACCGCATCGCCGCGCGTCGGCAGTCGATCGTGGCGGCCTTCCCCGACTCGCTGGACCTGCTGCTGATCTGCGTCGAATCCGGGATGTCGATCGAGGCGGCGATCCAGAAGGTCAGCCAAGAGGTCGGCAGCCAGTCGATCGAACTGGCCGAGGAGCTCAGCCTGCTGTCCGCCGAGCTCAGCTATCTGCCGGAACGCCGCATGGCCTATGACGGCATGGCCAAGCGGACCAACCATCCGGGCATCAAGGCGGTGGCCACGGCCATGACCCAGGCCGAGACCTACGGCACGCCCCTGGGTTCGGCGCTGCGGGTGATGGCCAAGGAGAACCGCGACCTGCGTCTGGCGGCGGCGGAGAAGAAGGCGGCGGCCCTGCCGGCCAAGCTGACCGTGCCGATGATCCTGTTCTTCCTGCCGGTGCTGTTCGTGGTCATTCTGGGACCGGCGATCATCAACATCCAGGACATGATGAAGAACGGCGGCTGATCAGCCCTCGGCGGCGCGCCTCAGGGCCTCGCTGATGTCGTCATAGGCGCTGCGGATCGTCTTGCGGTGCTTGTCGTGGAACAGTTCGCCGCGCAGCCCGGAGAAGATCACGCCGTTGGCGACGATGCAGTTGCCCCGCTCCAGCTCCTCGATTTCGTAGTAGCGGATGGCGTTGAACAGGAAGCCGCGCTTCTCGGCCCAGACCAACTGGGCGTAGGGCTGCCAGTCGCCCAGGCGGGCCTGAACCTGACGTTCGGCCATCCCGGGCAGGGCCTCGGTCAGGCTGATGCTTGCGCCGAAGGCCAGGGCGCCGCTCAGGCCGGTCTCATAGGGGTTCCAGCTGTGCCAGTTCTCGAGATCCGACAGGATCTCCCAAATGCGGTCCGACGGCGCGCGCACGCCGATACGCTTCTCGATACGGGTCGTGTCCATGGATTTGCCTCTGACACGGCTTTTCGACTTTAGGAAGTCGTCTCGACAGGATCGACGGCGGGGAGGGGGCGCTTCAGGCGGCGACCGTCGTCCAGACCCAGGCGCGCCTTGACCTCGAACAGGTCCGCACCGGCGGGCACGATGAGCAGTTCCTCGGGGCGGCGGGTGTTGACGGCCACCACCGCATTCCTGGGGCAGACGTCGAAACAGTCGGCGCCGACGACGGCCAGGTCCGCCTTTCGCCCCTTGCCGGCGTGCAGATAGCGACGCAGCGCCTTTTTCAGGGTCTTGTCGCCGTCAGGGCCAAAGCCGCCGTCCAGCTTCTTCGAGCATTTGCGGCACACCAGAACCACCTCGTTCCAGCGGGTCTTCGACACCTTGAAGGGTTTGGGCGTCTTGCTCATGAAGCCGAAGATCGCTGTTCGCGGCGGGGCGTGCAAGGCCTCCGACGCTGCGCCACGGGAAGTTCACAAAGGACGGCTGAAAACTGATTGTTTCTGTTTATCAAGGGGTAAGCATCAGGGCGCATCCTCGCGGTTCCTGACGAGGGTCCGCCGATGTCGCGCCTGCCGATCAACCTGCCGCCTGCTGCGCCCCTGCGTCCCGCTCGTGGTCGTCTGCGCGACGCGCTCTTCTTCTGCATCGCTTTCGCGGCGGTCTTCCTCGCCGCCCTGCTGGCGATGGAGATGATGCTGGGTTAAGCCGGGGGTCCGATTTCAGGAGGCCTCCCCATGATCACCCGCATCCAGCCCGGCGCCCGCATGAGCGAGGCCGTCATCCACGGGAACACCGTCTATCTGGCCGGTCAGGTCGGGGAGCCGGGCGACGACGTCACGGCCCAGACCAAGACGACCCTGGCCGAGATCGACGCCCTGCTGGCGGCGGCGGGCACCGACAAGTCCAAGATCCTGATGGCCACCATCTGGCTGGCCGACATCGCCGACTTCGAGGCCATGAACGCGGTCTGGGACGCCTGGGTCGACAAGGCCAACCCGCCCGCGCGCGCCACCAGCGAAGGCAGACTGGCCTCGCCCGAGTATCGGGTCGAGATCATCGTCGTGGCGGCGATCTGATCGTGTCGAAAGAAAGCGAACTGGAGCGGTTTAAGGCGACCCGGGTCACCGCCCTCTACCGGCTCGACCTGATCGAGAAGGGGGCGCAGCTGACCTATGAGGACGGCACGCCGGTCGACATGGCGTCAGAGGCCCAGCGGCTGAAGGACCAGGTCGCCGACATGGATCGCCGCATCGCGCGGTTGGAGGCGGCGGGCGAGGCCTGATCTTCAGCGACTGACGAAATGTGGGGCGCGACCCATCCGTCGCCGTTTTTCGCGCGAATAAGGCCGCGCTACTGCATTTCACTTTCAGGAGTTCGTTCGATGAATCTTCGCACCCTCGCCGTCGCGGCGGCCGCCCTGTCCGCCTTCGCCTTCCCCGCCGCGGCCGAGACGATCTCGACCCACGTGCTGGACCTGGCGCGCGGCGTCGGCGGTCGGGACGTGCCGGTCACGCTGCAGATCAAGTCGACCGACGGCGGCTGGCGCGATCTGGCGACCAGCCGCACCGACGAGAACGGTCGCGTCCGCTCGTTCGGCGACGCAATCAAGACCGAGGCGGCGACCTATCGCCTGGTGTTCGACATGTCGCGTTACGGCGAGCCGACGACGCCGCCCTTCTTCCCGGAGATCGACGTGGTCTTCCAGGTGGTCGATCCCAGCGTCCACTATCACGTGCCGGTGGTGGTCAGCCCCTACGGCTACAGCACCTATCGCGGCAATTAAGGCCTCGGCGGTGTTCGGACGCCCTGATCAGAGGCGTTCGAACACCGTGCCGATGACCGCCTGATAGGCGTCGGTCAGGGCGCGCAGCTCGGCCTCGGGCACGCGCTCGTCCACCTGGTGCATGGTCTGGCCGACCAGGCCCAGCTCCAGCACCGGGCACAGGGCGCGGATGAAGCGGGCGTCCGAGGTGCCGCCGGTGGTCGAGGCCTCGGGGCGGCGGCCCAGGCTCGCCTCCACCGCGTCCTGCACCGCCGTGACGAAGACGCCCGGCTCGGTCAGGAAGGCCTCGCCCGAGCACATGTGAGTCAGCTCGATGCGCAGGCCGGTTTCAGCCTGCACGAGGCCCGCCTCGCGGTTCAGCCAGTCGATCAGGCCGTCGCCCGTGTGTGTCGGGTTGAAGCGGATGTTGAGCCGCGCCTTCGCCTCGGCCGGGATGATGTTGGTCGCCGGATTGCCCACGTCGATGGTGGTGATCTCGAGGTTGGACGGCGGAAATTCAGGATAGCCGTCGTCGAGCACGTGGGCGTCGAGGCGGGCCAAAAGCTTGGCCACGACCGGGGCCGGGTTGGCGGCGCGGTCGGGATAGGCGACGTGGCCCTGTTTGCCGTGGACGGTGATCCAGGTGTTGAGCGAGCCGCGCCGTCCGACCTTGATCATGTCGCCGAGATGGTGGGCCGAGGACGGTTCGCCGACCACGCAGGCGTCGATGACCTCGCCCTCGGCCCTCAGGGCCTCGACCACGCGCTTGGTGCCGTGCAGGGCCGGGCCTTCCTCGTCGCCGGTGATCAGGAAGGAGAGGGAGCCGGGGACTTCGCCTTCCGCCAGGACCCGCGAGACGGCGGCCACCCAGGCGGCGATGCCGCCCTTCATGTCCACGGCGCCGCGTCCATAGAGGATGCCGTCGCGGGTCTCGCCCTCGAACGGGGCGGCGGTCCAGGCGGCGACGTCGCCGGTCGGCACCACGTCGGTGTGGCCGGCGAAACAGAGGTTGGGAGAGGCTGTGCCGCGCCGGGCGTAGAGGTTCTCGATGCGGGCGTCATGACCCACGCCGGTCGGCCCCTCGAACACCATGCGGCGGCAGGTGAAGCCCAGCCCGGTCAGGGTCCGCTCCAGCACGTCCATCGCCCCTTCGTCGGCGGGGGTGACGGAGGGAATGCGGATCAGGTCGCGGGTCAGTTCGACAGGATCGATGACGGAATGTGATGCGGCGCTCATGGGCTCTATGCTTTAGGCATATCCCGCATCCGCGAGAAGGCCCGAACCGTGCCGAAGATCGACATCGACAATGCGCCCACCGGACATGGGACGGGCTACCCGGACGAGTTCGCCGCCCCGTGCAAGTCGCGGCGGCGCTGGCGGCTGGGCGATGCGGCCGGTCTGGACCAGTTCGGGGTCAACCTGTTGCGCCTGCCCGCCGGGGCCTGGTCCAGTCAGCGCCATTGGCACACGGCCGAGGACGAGTTCGTCTGGGTGGTCGAGGGCGAGGTGGTTCTGGTCGAGGAGGATGGCGAGACGGTGCTGCGCCCCGGCGACTGCGCCGGCTTCAAGGCGGGCGTCGCCAACGGCCACAGAATAGAAAACCGCAGCGACCGTGAGGCGGTGCTGCTGGAGGTCGGTTCGCGCCGCCCGACGGAAGACGCCTGCGACTATCCCGACATCGACATGATCCTTCCAAAGGGCGCCGACCGCTACTTCCATCGCGACGGAACCCCCTATCCGAAGACGCCCCGAAGAACGTGACCACAGACAGTATCGACACCGCCCCGACCGTCCCGCCCCAGCCGCCCTTGCCGCCTTCGTCGCACGATGGAGGGCCGTCCAGTCCCTGGGCCATTCGTGATTTCCGCCTGCTGTGGGTCGGGCGGGTGGCGGCGGTTCTGGGCATCCAGATCCAGTCGTCGGCCCTGTTGTGGCAGGTCTATGAGATCGCCCGTCGGGACCATCCGATCGCCGAGGCCAGTCTCTATCTGGGTCTGGTGGGCCTGTGTCAGTTCCTGCCGCTGCTCGCCTTCACCCTGCCCGCCGGGGCCATGGCCGACCGGCGCGACCGCAAGCACACCGTGACCCTGTCCATCGTGGTCGAGAGCCTGTGCGCTCTGGCCTTTCTCGCCATGGCCCTGCACGGGTCGCCGCCCCTGTGGGGGCTGTTGACCGTGGCCGCCGTCTTCGGCGCGGCGCGCGCCTTCCTCGCTCCGGCCAGTCAGGCCTTCCTGCCCATGGTGGTGGGGCGCAAGGCCCTGCCGCCGGCCATCGCGGCCCAGTCCATCGCCTTCCAGACTGGAGCCATCGCCGGGCCGGCGCTCGGCGGCGTCATTGTCGGCTTCGCCGTACCCTGGGCCTACGCCTCGGCCATGGCCCTGTTCTTCGTGGCCATCGGCTGCTTCCTGCTGATCCGCACCAAGGGCAAGCCGCAGTTCGTCGAGACGGGGGTGGTGCCGCTGGAACTGGTCAAGGAGGGTCTGTCCTATGTCTGGAAGACCAAGATCGTGCTCGGCGCCATCTCGCTGGATCTGGTCGTGGTGCTGCTGGCGGGCGTGGCCCTGCTGACGCCGATCTTCGCGCGCGACATCTTGCACGTGGGGCCGCAGGGCTTCGGCCTGCTGCGGGCCTCGTTCGGGGTCGGGGCCTTGCTGGTGGCGCTGTATCTGAGCCGCTTCCCCATCGTGAAGCACGGCGGGCGCTGGATGTTCGCGGCCGTGGCGGTGTTCGGCCTGTCGACGCTGACGTTCGGCCTGTCGCACTGGGTCTGGCTCAGCGCCCTGGCCCTCTTCATCGGCGGCGGGGCGGACATGATTAGCGTCAATATCCGCCAGACCCTGATCCAGCTGGCCACGCCCGATCACATGCGCGGCCGGGTCTCCTCGGTGTCCATGCTGTTCATCGGCGCCTCTAATGAACTGGGCGAGGCCTATTCGGGCGTCATGGTGCGCCTGCTCGGGCCCATCGGGGCGGCGGTGTTCGGCGGGGTCGGGGCCCTGGCCGCGACGGGGATATGGGCCAAGGTCTTCCCCAGCCTGAGGAAGGCGAACCGGCTGACCTGAGGATGGCTTTTTCCTCCCCATTCCATGGGGAGGTGGCGCGGCGCCGAAGGCGACGTGACGGAGGGGGCGTCTCGACGGCTGATCGTTGTGCCGCCCCCTCCACCACTTCGTGGTCCCCCTCCCCATGGAATGGGGAGGAAAGTCGAACCTACCCCCAGGGGCGGAAGTGTTTCGACAGCTTCAGGCCCTGGCTCTGATAGTGGCTGCCGCCTTCGCCATAGAGGCGCGACGGGCGTTCCGTCAGGGGCTCATAGACCAGGCGGGCGACGATCTGGCCGTGTTCCAGCAGGAAGGGGGTGTCGTGGGTGCGAACCTCCAGCACGCCTTTCGATCCGGCGCCATGGGCCTCGTCCGTGCCGAAGCCGGGGTCAAAGAAGCCGGCGTAGTGAACGCGGAACTCGCCGACCGAGGGGTCGATGGGCGTCATCTCGGCGGCCTGGTCCACAGGGATCTCGACCGCTTCGCGCGAGGCCAGGATGTAGAACTCGCCCGGGTCCAGCAGCAGTTCGTTGCGGCGCAGGGTCAGGGGCTCCCAGAAGTCGCGCGGGTCGTGGCCGTCGATGTGGTCCATGTTGACGACCCCGGCGTGGCGACGGCCGCGGAAGCCGACGATGCCGTGCTCGCCCGCCTCCAGATCGACGCCGACGCTGCGGGTCTCCAGCTTGGGCGGATCGCCGGCCTTGAGGCGCAGCTGGTTCAGGCGGGTGCCGGGCTGGACCAGGATGGAGAAGGTCTGGGGCGCGATCTCGAGATAGAGGGGGCCGTCATAGCCCTCGTCCACGTCGTCGAAGCTGCCGCCCTGATCGGTCAGGAGGCGGACGAAGACGTCCACGCGGCCGGTCGAGCTCTTGGGGTTGGCGCGGGCGTTCAGGCCGCGTGGCAGGGTCAGGCGTTCCTGCAGGCGCGCGATATAGACGCAGCCCTTTTCCAGCACCACGCCGCCCGACAGGTCGACCGTGTGCATGGCCACGTCCTTGATCCGATCCTCGACCTTGCGCTGACCGGGCAGGAAGGAGGCGCGCACGCGCCAGGCCTGGTTCGACAGACGCAGGTCCAGGCTGGCCGGCTGCACCTGATCATGATCGAAGGGGGTGTCGGACCGGATCGCGCCTGTGGCGATCAGGGTCTCGATGCTCTGATAGGGCAGAATGCCGGGCTGGGCGGAAATCTCGAAGATGCTCATGCCGTCCTGTCTCACACGGATTTTTCCGCCTGTCTCGCTTCGGAATGCGACATCCGATGCGCCAGACGGGTTGAACCCCGAGGTCGGCGGGCTGCATATAGCGCATGCACGCCCCTCCTGCCTATACCGCCGAAACTGAAGGCGTCGTCGTTCGCGTCCGCCCCTCCTATCTGGCGGCCCAGTCGGACCCGGCGGCGGGGCGCTGGGTCTGGGCCTATCAGATCGAGATCGTCAACCTGACCGGATCGCCGGTGCAGCTGGTGGCGCGCCGCTGGACCATCACCGACGCCTACGGCCATGTCGAAGAGGTGCGCGGTCAGGGCGTGGTCGGCGAACAGCCGGTGATCGAGGCCGGCGACAGCTATTCCTACGCCTCGGGCTGCCCGCTGGGCGCGCCCTCGGGCTCGATGGTCGGGGCCTACTACATGACCGACGTGGACGGGCGGATGTTCGAGGCGGCCATCCCGGCGTTTTCGCTGGATGTGCCGGACACGCGGCGGACGCTGAACTGATCCATAGACCTTGCCGTCATCCCGGACGGTCAGATCGGAAGCGACGGTGCGCCTATCAGGCGTCTGGGTCCCGGGTTCCGCTGCGCGGCCCCGGGATGATGGCGAGTAGCGGATATGTCGCGCCCAAAGAAAAACCCCCGCCGCGAGGCGAGGGCGATAGGGCTGCGTCAACCCGGATGAACCGCAGCCCCCTGATTTCATCCGGCAAGCCGGACGAAATCAGTTTCTTGTTGGGCCGCGGTCAAAAGGCTCCGCCTTTTCGACCCGACGCGGCCTGGCGCTTCGCGACGCGCTCAAGCAGCGAGCCGCCGCGCGGCGAGCGATAGCGCTCTTAACGCCTAGATATAGCGCCGCAGGCTGCGGGCCAGCTCGGTGGCGCCGTCCTTGGTCGCGCCGCGGCGGACTTGGGGCTGGTAGGCGACGCGGGCGTGTTCGCCGCAATAGACGTTTTCCGTGGCGCGGCGGCCGCAGAAGCTGAACTCGCGCGACGAGGGGTCGCCGATCGGCCATTTGCACATGTGGGCGCCCAGGGTCATCACCGTGGCCGTGCCGGGCAGTTCCGGCATGGGTGCGGGGGCCGAGGGCTGGACGGCCATGACCGGACGCGGGGCGGCGGCCTCGATGCGGCGCGGAGCCGAGGGGGCCTGAACCGGAGCCGCCGGCGCGGCGGGGCGCGGACGGGCGGCGGCGCGGAAGGTGGTGCGGGCCGGTTGCGACGGCGCGGCGCGGCCCGACAGGCCCAGGCGGTGCACCTTGCCGATCACGGCGTTGCGGGTCACGCCGCCGCCGAGGGTCTTGGCGATCTGGCTTGCCGACTGGCCTTCCAGCCAGAGCTTCTTCAGCGCGCCGACGCGGTCTTCAGTCCAGCTAGCTGTGGTCATGGCCACCCTCCCGGGGATCGGATTCAATATCTTGGGTCGCCGACGAATTTCCCCGCCTCGACCTGCTACTAATCGTAAAGCAGCCCTTAAAACACGCAAGATGTGGCAATTCAGCTGTCCACAGAAACCAGATGTAGTGTGGTTAACGTCCCGTTTTGAATCAGTTTTGCGCCCCTTCATCGAACGTCGGGCGCCTTGCGAAACCAGCTTAGCGGGCGCATCTGGGCCTCCATGAAGACCGATCTCGCCTCTACTCGCCCTTCCGGCCTGCCCCAGCCGCGTCGCTATGACGGCATCAACTGGGTGGGCTTGCGCACCCTTTACCTGCGCGAAGTGCGCCGTTTCTGGAAGGTGGGCGCCCAGACGGTCGCGGCGCCGGTGGTGACGACCCTGCTCTATATGCTGGTCTTCGTGGTGGCGCTGAAAGGCGCGCGCCCGCCGCTGCACGGCACCCCCTTCGCCGAGTTCGTGGCGCCGGGCCTGATCATGATGGCCATTCTTCAGAACGCCTTCGCCAACGCCTCGTCCAGCCTGATCCAGGCCAAGATCATGGGCACGGCCACCGACTTCCTGACTCCGCCGCTCAGCCCGCTGGAGTTGACCATCGGCTTTACCCTGGGCGCGGCGACGCGCGGGGTGGCGGTCGGTCTGGTGACGGCCCTGTGCGTCCTGCCGTTTGCGAAGCTGGGTCTGGCCAACGTCGCCCTGATCGTCTGGTTCGGCCTGATCGCCTCCCTGCTGATGGGGATGATGGGCGTGCTGGCGGGTCTGTGGTCCGAGAAGTTCGACCATCTTTCGGCGGTGCAGAACTTCGTGGTCATGCCGATGACCTTCCTGTCGGGCACCTTCTACCTGATCGACAGCTTGCCGGAGCCGTTCGCCAGCATCAGCCGCTTCAACCCCTTCTTCTACCTGATCGACGGCTTCCGGGCGGGCTTCATCGGCCACGCCGAGGGCAACCTGTGGGTCGGCGTCGTCATGAGCGGCGTGCTGACCGTGCTGATGGGCGCGGCCTGCTGGCTGGTGTTCCGCTCGGGCTGGCGTCTGAAGAGCTGAACCGTTAGGCAGAACTGAACGCCCCAGGGGAGGGGCTTGGGAGGTTCCTATGCTGTTTCGATCCGTTCTGGCGTCGGCCGTCGCCGTCGCTGCGCTTCTGTCCACGCCTGCGGCCGCTCAAGACGCGGAAGCCATGAAGGCCCAGGTCGGCGCCTATGTTCAGCCGTCCAACGCCGAGCGGATGAATGTTCTGGTGGCCCAGCTGCGCGCCGCGGGCTTCAACCCGACCGTCGAGACCTTCGAGGGCGGCGGTCGCGCCGGGCCGATGCAGGGTTCGAACGTGGTCGTCACCATCGGCGACGGCCCGAAAGACATCCTGCTGACCGCCCACTATGACGCGGTGAAGCTGCGCGACGGGACCATGTCTCAGGGCGTGGTCGACAACGCCGGCTCGGTCGTGGCCCTGATCGAAGCGGCTAAGATCCTGCGCGACAAGCCGTTGAGCCACCGGGTCCGCGTCATCTTCTTCGATCAGGAAGAGCTGGGCCTGATCGGCGCCAGGAAGTGGATCGAGGCGCACGGCGTCGCCAATGTCGCCGCCGTGGTGAACTCGGACGTCGCCGCCTATGGCGACACCCTGATGTACGGCCAGAACAACGGGGCGCAGTCGGCCTTCGTCACGCGTGCGACCCAGGAACTGTGCGCCGAGCGGGCGATGCAGTGCGTGGGCTTCCCCGAGTATCCGCCCTCGGACGACCGCGCCTTCTCGGCGGCGGGCGTGCCCGTGGTGTCGCTGGGCTTCCAGGATCAGGTCGGCGCGCACCAGATGTGGCTGGCCTTCAACGGCGGCAAGGACAACGGCCTGGCCGAGGGCTTCGTGCCCCAGGTCTTCCGCGTCATCCACTCCAAGGACGACGCCATCGAGGCTGTCGAAGGCGCGACCATCGCCACCGCCGGCGCCACCTATGCGGCCCTGATCCAGAAACTGGATGCGCAGTTGGTGACGCCGTGATCGTCATTGATGACGTCCAGCCGACGCCTCGAGAGCATAGGACCATAACTAAGGGCTGGGGGGCGATTCACTGGGCCTGCATTCCTTACACCTATGCCTTCTTGGCTGGGTTGTTGGTGTATGGGGTCGTTGTTAGCGTTATCGCTGGCGACGTGTTGCCGCCACTGTTGTTCAGTGGGGTTGTGGTCGCGTCCTGGCTGGTGTGGCGGGGCGGGCTGAGACTGGTTCAGCGCGCATCGGCATCAGCGACGCGGAGCGCGCCGACCGGGTCATTGAAGTGGCGGTGGAGTATCGATCAGCAAGGGCTGCTTTTTGAGAATGGCCTGCAGTCCAACCGTCTTGATTGGGCCGGGGTGAAGACTGTTCAGGAGGAAGCTGACCGCTTTCTATTTCTCGTTACTCCATCGAACAATCCGGTTCTTCCCAAACGGCTGCTGGATGGTGATCAGATGGATCGCTTTCGTGCGCTTGTGGCGGAGGCCAAGGCGTCAGGTCGCCTCGGCGGCGGTGTTGACTATCAGGCCCCCTCGTCGGACAAGGCTTGACCCTTTTTGAAGCGGTCCCGTCGCCCTGTCTTTCGAAATTTGGGCGTCGGGGCCGTCTCGCTTTATGGAGTCTGCCTGTGTCCGGTCATCTGATGGGTGTCTACAATCGCGCGCCGCTGGAAGTGGAGCGCGGCCAGGGCGTCCGCCTGTGGTCCACCGACGGGACCGAGTATCTGGACTGCGTCTCGGGCATCTCGACCAACGCCCTCGGCCACGCCCACCCGAAGCTGGTGCAGGCGGTCAAGGATCAGGCCGAGAAGCTGTGGCACGTGTCCAACATCTTCAAGATTCCGGGCCAGGACGCCCTGGCCGACGCCCTGTGCGAAAAGTCGTTCGCCGACGTGGTCTTCTTCACCAACTCGGGCACGGAAGCCGTCGAGTGCGCGCTGAAGACGGCGCGCAAGTTCCACTCGGCCAACGGCCAGCCGGAACGCATCGACATCTACGGCTTTGACGGCTCGTTCCACGGCCGCACCTATGGCGCCATCAACGCCGCCGCCAACCCCAGCTACACCGAGGGCTTCGGGCCCAAGATGGAAGGTTTCCATCAGCTGAAGTGGGGCGACCACGACGCCATCAAGGCCGCCATCGCCAACCCGACCACCGCCGCCATCATCGTCGAGCCGGTGCAGGGCGAGGGCGGCTGCCGCGCCATGCCGGAACAGTGCCTGCGCGGCCTGCGCGAACTGTGCGACGCGCACGGCGTCCTGGTCATCTTCGACGAGGTCCAGTGCGGCATGGGCCGGACCGGCAAGCTGTGGGCCCACGAATGGGCCGGCATGGCGCCGGACATCATGGCCATCGCCAAGGCCCTGGGCGGCGGCTTCCCCATCGGCGCCTGCCTGTCGACGGCGGAAGCCGCGAAAGGCATGACGGTCGGCGCCCACGGCTCGACCTTCGGCGGCAACCCCCTGGCCATGGCCGTCGGTCAGGCCGCCTTCGCCGAGGTGTCGTCGGACGCCATCCTGGCCAACGTCAACGAGATCGCCGGCTATCTGAAGCAGCAGTTGCACGGCCTGGCCGAGCGCTTCCCCGACGTGATCGTCGAGGTGCGCGGCAAGGGGCTGCTGGTGGGGGTCAAGCTGGTCCCCAACAACCGCGACTTCATGGGCTGGGCCCGCGACGAGGCCAAACTGCTGGTCGCCGGCGGCGGCGACAACCTGGTCCGCATCCTGCCCCCGCTGAACATCACCCTCGCAGAGGCCCGCGAGGCGGTCGAGAAGTTCGAAACGGCCTGCGAGTTCGCTCGGACGAAGCTGGCGGCCTAAGTGCTTTCTCCCTCCCCTTCATGGGGAGGGGCCGAGCCTCCATCGGAGGTGAGGTCGGGTGGGGGCGCTGTCCCTTCATTTCCAGGTTTCCGCAAGGCCGACCCCACCCGGTCCCTGCGGGACCACCCTCCCCAGAGCGGGGAGGGAGAGGCTCAGTCATGGTCCGTCACTTCCTCGACATTCACCGTCTCGACGCGGGCGACCTGCGCGCCATCCTGGACGACGCCCACGCCCGCAAGCAGGCGCGCAAGGGCTGGCCGAAGGGACGTCCCGACGCCGACGCGCCGGGCAAGGACCGCGTCCTGGCCATGATCTTCGAGAAGAACTCGACGCGCACCCGTTTCAGCTTCGACGCCGCCATCCGCCAGCTAGGCGGCTCGGCCATCATCGCCACCGCCGCCGACATGCAGCTGGGGCGCGGCGAGCCGGTCGAGGACACGGCCAAGGTCCTGTCGCGCATGGTCGACGCGGTAATGATCCGCGCCAACAATCATGAGGACGTCGAGCGCTTCGCCCGCGTCTCGACCGTGCCGGTGGTGAACGGTCTGACTGATCGCAGCCACCCGTGCCAGATCCTGGCCGACCTGCTGACGATCGAGGAGCATCTGGGCCCGATCGAGGGCAAGACCATCGCCTGGGTCGGGGACGGCAATAATGTCTGCCACAGCTTCATGCACGCGGCGGCCAAGTTCGGCTTCCGCCTGAACGTGGCCTGTCCGGCGGAATACCACCCCGACCTGCGCGACCTGGAAAAGGGCGGGGCTCACGTACACCTGACCTCGGACCCGCGCGAGGCGATGGTCGGCGCCGACGTGGTCGTGACCGACACCTGGGTGTCGATGGGCGATCAGGACTACGAGGCCCGCCTAGCGGCGTTTGAGCCCTATCAGGTCGATGAGGCCCTGATGGAGTTGGCCAACGCCGACGCCGTCTTCCTGCACTGCCTGCCGGCGCACCGGGGCGAAGAGGTGACGGACGCCGTCATCGACGGACCCCAATCCTTGATCTGGGACGAGGCCGAGAACCGCATCCACGCCCAGAAGGCGGTGCTGGCTTGGTGTTTCGCAGGCGAGTGAAACTCGCCTGCGAAAGAGCCCTAACGCCTCGCCCGCGGGGCGAGGCTGCTTGAGGGCCAAGCGGGTGTATGTTTCGCCTACTGCAGATTGACGTCGGCCACGCCGCCGGCGTCGGGCAGGGTCTTGGTCGCATTGGCCTTGGCGATCTCATAGGCGAACTTGAACAGGCCGCCGTCGCTGACCCAGACCCGGCCGTCGTCGGCGTCGAAGCGAAGGAGGGTCAGGTTGGGATCGTCCTTGCCGCCCGGATACCAGGCGGCGAGCACCGGGTTCCAGTGACGGTCGATGATCGCCCGATCCTGGCCGTGCACCGACAGTTCGCCGTGGACGCAGGCCCAGACCTTCTGGTCCTTGGAGCCATAGCTGAACATGGCGGACTGGCCGGAGGTCGCGACATCGCGCGCCAGGTCGGTGTCCTTGCGGGTGAAGAACCAGATCGTCCCGGTCTCTTCCTCGCGGAAGGCGGTCATCGGCTGGCTGTGATAGCCGGGCCGGTCCAGGCCCAGCATGCCGGTGTTGCTGTGCTTCAGGCTTTTCCAGAATTCGGCTTCGGCCTCTGCGGGGGTCAGATCATGGCTCATCCGGCGTCTCCTTGCTCTTGCGTGAGGCAGAAGAACCGTCGGAGGGCCGTCCCGTTCCGTCAGACGGGGAAGGTGCGGCCGCCCAGCACCGAAGCCAGGTGGATCAGCAGCAGGAAGGTCAACGCCCCCGCGACCAGCATGATGAACCGCCACGGCATCATGCGCGGCCCCTTCGACAGGTCCGGCGGACGGGCCCCGCGCCAGCCGGAAAAGACGGCGACGGCGGTCGAGACGGCCAGCAGGATCAGGGTCAGCGAGGGGCTCATGGCGGAGGCAGGTGGCGCTTAAGGCGCCGCTTCGCAAGGCGGAAAACCGCCAGAAGATGAATCTAAACGCGGCGTTAACCATGACGGCGCGAAAAGCACGGAATCGCGTCTAAGCGTCACAGGGTGATTCGTTCGCTCAGGCGCCAGATGTTGCGGTTAACGATACGTTTACACGCTTGATGTGGAGCGGTAGCGTCACCCTATGGGTCGGGAGGCGAATCAGTGAGCGCAGCAGCGCCGTGGAGCGTGAAGGGGATCGACCCCAAGGCTCGCGAGATCGCCAAGGACCTTGCGCGCCGGTCAGGCATGACGCTGGGCGAGTGGCTGAATTCCATGATCATGGACGAGCCGGACGAAGACGAGGGCGTCACGCCCCTGCCGCGCCGCACGCCCATTCCCGACCCCTATGACCGCCGCAGCCGCTCGCGTCGTCTGGACGACGTCTATGGTTCGGACACGGAAGGCGCGGTCCGCGTCGACGCCTCCATCGAAGTCATCGCCGGTCGTCTGGAAGCCGCCGAGCGCCGCTCGACCATCGCCATCCAGGGCATCGACCAGGCCGTGGCCGGTCTGGTGCATCGCCTGGACGGTCAGGACAAGGCCGGCGCCGCCCAGGCCCGCCGTATCGAGGACATCGCCGAAGAACTGCGCGAGGGCCACAAGCGCCTGCGCCGTTTCGAACTGGATGCGGGGCCTCGGGCCGCCGAAGGCCTGGGTCGGGTCGAGACGGCGTTGAACGCGGTCTCCAGCCGCCTCTATGATCTGGACGAGCGCCAGCGTGCGGGCGCCGAGGCCCTGCGCCAGCGTATTGAAGCGGTCGAACAGGCGGCAGGGCCGGGCCCCGGCACGGACCTGCTGATCGAGGTCGGCGCGCGTCTGGACGAGGCGCAGGAGCGTACCTCCGAGGCCCTGAAGGGGCTGGAGCGTTCTTTCGCCGCCCTGGACCTGCGCCTGCGCGACGCCGAGAGCCGGATCGAACCCCGCGAGGCCGCCCGCTTCGAGAAGCTGGCCGAGACCCTGACCCGCCAGGTCGAGGGCAGCCGCGTCGAGATGATGCGTCGCCTCGATGTGGCCGAGACCGAAAGCCGCGTGGATCGCATCGAGCGCGCCCTGGCCGCCGTCGGCGATCAGACCCGCGCCGCCGAGCAGCGCTCGGCCGACGCTGTCGAGGCCATGGGCCGCGAGGTCCTGCGCATCGCCCAGAACCTGAACGCCCGCGTCGAAAAGGTTGAGGCCGGCGGCGCGGCGGCGGACGTAGAAGCTCTCGGGCAGGCGCTGAACGAGAAGCTGGATCGCGAGATGCAGCGTCACGCCCAGGCCGTGGATCAGCGCCTGACCCGTTCCGACGATCAGCACGCCCTGGCGCTGGAGCGGCTGGGCGGCGAGATCACCCGCATCTCGGACCGTCTGTCCGAGCGCATCGCCCAGTCGGAGCGTCGCTCGGCCCAGGCTCTGGACGACATCAGCCGCCGCCTGGCCGAAAACACCGACAAGATCGAGCAACGCTACGACCGCGCCTCGGGCGAACTCGGCGAGCGGATGCGTCAGAGCGAGGAGCGCACCGCGCGCCTGTTGGCCGAGGCCCGCGAAAGCATCGAGCAGCGTGGCGCACGCGCCGTGCGCCGCGAAACCCCGCTGGAAAGCCCCGAGCCCACGCCGTGGAGCCCGGCAGAAAGCCCTAGCGGGGACTGGCGCGCCGCCGCCTTCGCTGACGATATCTGGTCCGAAGATGCGATGGGCGGCGTGCTGGACGCCGCGCCCTTCCCGGCGCCGACCGTGCGCGATCCCGAGCCGGTCTTCGCCGATCCGCTGGACGCCGAACTGAACGCCTTCGCCGACGAGGCCGAGGCGGCGCCGAAGGCCCTGTTCGGTTCAAGCCCTGAGCGCGCCCGGTTCGGCGCCGTTGCGACCGATCCGCTGGACGAGACCGACGAACCGCCATTCGCCGTGAGCGATTTCGTCGCCGACAGCTTCGGCGGCGCCGACGTGCGCGACGTCCTGGTCGACGACACGATGCTGGACGCCGTGGGCTGCCTGCCGCCGCTGGTGGACGGGCCGGACGACGCAGAGGGCGACGACGGCTTCTCGGCCGAGATCGACTTTATCGACCCCGACGCGCTCAAGGCCGGCGCCGCCGCCGGGCGGGCCACGACCCGTGACACGCTGGAGGCGGCGCGGGCCGCCATATCCAGCACCGAGGAAGCCCCGCGCAAGGGCTTTGGTCTGAAGCGCGGCGGCAAGTCCAAGCTGCAGGAACGTCTGGACAAGCAGGCGTCGCGCGAAGGCTCGACCATGCGCAAGGCCCTGGGCGCCTCGGCGGTCGCGGCTCTGGTCATGGGCGGCGGCTATGCGTCGCTGCAACTGGCCGAGGGGTCGGGCCTGGTCCTGCCGGACATGGCGAGCCTGACGGGCGTTGCGGCGAAGACCGAGGCCGACCCGGCGCCGATCGCCGCCGTGGCGCTGAGCGCTGCCCCGACCGAGGCCGTGCCGTCGCCCGACGTGGCGGCGACCGAGGGCGCGGCTCTGTTCACGCGCGCGGTGCAACTGATCGACAGCGGCGACGACAGCGGACTGGAGCCGCTGAAGCGTGCGGCCAACCTGGGCTATGGTCCGGCGCAGATGCGTCTGGCCGCCCTCTATCAGGAGGGGGGCGCCGGTCTGACGCCCGACCCGGTGGAGGCGCGCACCTGGGCGCGGCGGGCGGCCGAGGGCGGGGAGCCGCGGGCCATGCACTACTACGCCATGCAGCTGTTCGACGGCGAAGGCGGGGCGCGCAACCGCGCCGAGGCCCTGATCTGGCTCAAGAAGGCCGCCGAGGCGGGTCGCGTCGATAGCCAGTACAATGTCGCCTATCTCTATGAGAAGGGCGACGTCGGCGTGGCCGCCAATGCGACCGAAGCCTTCAAATGGTACATGATCGCGGCCCGGCGCGGCGACCAGCAGGCGCTGGCGGCGGTGCAGCGGCTGACGCCCGTCACCTCTGCCGAGACGCGGCGCGTGGCGCGCGAAGCGGCTGACGCCTTTACGGTCGAGCCAGTCGCCTAGGCGCCTGATCGGGGCAAGATCGGCGGCGGGGGTGGCGGTTCGCCGCAGCCCTCGCTAAGACCAGAAGTCTAGTCGCCTTTCCGGCGCAGTTCTGCGTTCCCTTCCAGCCGAAGGCGCGTGCCGTGGATATTTACCTGCCGATCGCCGAGGTTTCGGTGAACTGGCCGTTCCTGGTTCTGCTGGGCGCGCTGGTCGGCTTTGTCTCGGGCCTGTTCGGCATCGGCGGCGGTTTCCTGATGGCGCCCGTCCTTGTCTTCATGGGCATTCCCCCGACCGTGGCCGTCGCCAGCCAGGCCAGCCACGTCGTCGCCTCCTCGACCTCGGGCGTGATCCGCTATTCGGGCATGAAGGCGGTCGACTACCGCATCGGCGGCATCATGGCCGTGGGCGGGGCGCTGGGCGCGCTCGCGGGCGTCGAGATGTTCCGCTATCTGCGGCTGCTGGGTCAGGCCGATCTGGTCGTGGCCGTCTCCTATCTGGTCTTCCTGGGCCTGATCGGCAGCATGATGCTGTACGAAAGCCTGACGCAGATCCTGCATCGGGTGCGAGGCGAGACCCCGCCGCGCAAGGAGCGTCGTCGCCCCATGTGGCTGTACGGCCTGCCGTTCCGCATGCGTTTTCCGCGCTCAGGCCTCTATATCAGCGCCATTCCGCCCTTCGGCCTGGGCGTCTTCGCGGGCATCCTCTCGGCCATCATGGGGGTGGGCGGCGGCTTCATCCTGGTGCCGGCCATGCTCTATGTGCTGCGGATGCGGGCCAGCGTCGTGGTCGGCACCAGCCTTTTCCAGATCATCATCACCACGGCCGTCACCACCATCCTGCAGGCCGGGCGCAATCAGACGGTGGACATCGTCCTGTCGACCATCCTGCTGCTGGGCGGGGTCGTCGGGGCCCAGTTCGGCGCCAAGCTGTCGGGCCGCTTCCGGGCGGAGGAGATGCGCGCGGCGCTCGGCCTGATCGTGCTTCTGGTCGGCATTCAGATGGGGCTGGAGCTGTTCGTGCGGCCCAGTGATCTGTTCCTTCTGGCGCCGGGGGTGGGCGACTGATGTTCCAGGCCCTGCCGCCCGAACCCGCGCCCATGGTCGCGCCGGGAACCATCGAACGCTCGGTCGCGACCGAAGGCGAGGTGCGCGTCGCCGCCGCCCTGACCGACGCCCAGGTCGAGGTCGATTCCAGCTTCCGCGGCGCCTCCATCGTCCTCTACGGCGCGGTGTTCAATCCGACCGACGTCCCGGCTGACGTGGTGGTGGTGGTGCGCGGTCCCGACGCCCCGGTACGTCTGGTCAAGAAGACCCGCAACATGGGCGTCTGGCTCAACAGCCGCCCGGTCCTGTTCGAGGGCGCGCCCGGCTTCTACATGACCGCCTCGACCCGGCCCCTGTCGGACGTGGCCGACTTCGGCCAGCTTCGGCGGCTCGGCGTCGGCGTCGATCACCTGCGCATCGACGCCCCCGAAGAAAGCCGCACCGTCACCCGCTACGGCGTGCGCGACGTGGTGGTCAGCCGTCTGGGCGAGAACTACCTTGACTGGCGCCGCGCCGTGATCCGGCTGAAGGAGGCGGCGGCGCTTTACAACACCGACCCCGACGGGGTGCAGTTCGTCGACAAGGGCCTGTTCCGCGCCGAGGTCGAGCTGCCGACCGTGGCCCCGACCGGAAAATACTATGCCGAGGTCTGGCTGTTTCAGGAAGGCGCGCCGGTCTCGGTGTCCAACCTGACCCTGACGGTCGAGAAGGTCGGGTTGGAGCGCGACATCTATGAGTTCGCCCACCGGCGGCCCTGGTCCTACGGCGTGCTGTGCGTGTTGCTGGCGGCGCTAACGGGCTATGCGGCGTCGCGGGTGTTCAGGAGCCGGTAGAACATCTAGGGCGCTATCGCTCGCCGCGCGGCGGCTCGCTGCTTGAGCGCCTTACTCGCTCCGTCATCCCGGCCGCAGCGTAGCGGAGAGCCGGGACCCAGACGGCGGCTTTATATCCGGCGACGCTTCAAGCACTTCCACCGTCTGGGTCCCGGATAAGCGCTGCGCGCTTTCCGGGATGACGGCAGGGAGTGAGCGTGGCGCCCAAAGAAAAGGGCGGCCGCGAAGGCCGCCCTTTCCGTCTTCAGTTCGAAGTCAGCCTGATCAGGCCGCCTTCTTCTCCGGGGCGAAGCGGCCGTAGAAGGTCTCGTTCTTGGCGGCCATGTCGCGCAGCAGTTGCGGGACCTGGAAGCGGTCGCCGTAGCGGGCGGCGTAGTCGTCGGCCTTGGCCACGAAGGCCTTGAGGCCGGTCTGGTCGATGAAGGTGATCGGGCCGCCGGTCCAGGGCGCGAAGCCCCAGGCCAGGATGGCGCCGACATCAGCCTCGCGCGGGTCGTCGATGACGCCCTCTTCCCAGCAGCGCGCGACCTCGATGGCCTGACGATACAGCAGGCGGTTCTTCTGATCCTCGACCAGTTCGGGCGTCGAATCCTTGATCGTGACCGGGGCCAGATCGGACAGGCCCGCCCACAGGGTCTTGGGCTTGGTATCGTAGTCGTAGAAGCCCTTGCCGTTCTTGCGGCCGTAGCGGCCCAGGTCCTCGACCATCTTCTGCACGATATGGGCGCCGGGCAGCGGCACATAGGCGTCGCCGAGGTCGGCCTGGGTCTGCTTGGCGACCTTGACCGACAGGTCCAGCGCCACGTCGTCGTGCATTTCCAGCGGGCCGCGCGGCATGCCGGTCATGCGGCCGATGTTGTCGATCAGGGCCGGAGCATAGCCCTCTTCGAGCATGGCCAGGCCTTCGGCCACATAGGTGGCGAAGCAGCGCGAGGTGTAGAAACCGCGGCTGTCGTTGACGACGATCGGGGTCTTCTTGATCTTCAGCACATAGTCCAGCGCCTTGGCCAGCGCCGTCTGGCCGGTCTTCTCGCCCATGATGATCTCGACCAGCATCATCTTGTCGACGGGCGAGAAGAAGTGGATGCCGATGAAGTCCTCGGGACGCACCGAAGCCTCGGCCAGGCCGGTGATCGGCAGGGTCGAGGTGTTGGAGCCGAAGACGGCGCCTTCAGCCAGTTGGGCCTCGGCGCGCTTGGTCACGTCGGCCTTGATCTCGCGGTTCTCGAACACGGCCTCGATGACCAGGTCCGAGCCCTTGATGTGATCATAGTCGGCGGTGGCGGTGACGAGAGCCAGGGTGGCGTCGAACTTCTCCTGGGTCATCTGGCCGCGCGACAGGCGCTTCTTCAGCAGTTCCTCGACGTGGGCCTTGCCCTTGTCGGCGGCTTCCTGAGTCTGGTCGATCAGGACGGTCTCGATGCCGGCCATGACCTGCACATAGGCCACGCCCGCGCCCATCATGCCGGCGCCCAGGACCGTGACCTTCTTGGCGTCCGACTTGGGCACGCCCGCCGGACGCACGGCGCCCTTGTCCAGGTCCTGCTTGGACAGGAAGAGGCTGCGGATCATGCCCTGGGCCTGCGGCGTCATCAGGGTCTTGATGAAGTAGCGTGTCTCGATGCGGAGCGCCGCGTCCATCGGCACCTGAACGCCCTCGTAGACGGCCTTCATCAGGTTGGTCGCAGCTGGATAGTTGCCGTAGGTCTGCTTGCGGATCATGGCGTTGCCGACCAGGAAGTTCTGGATGCCCGCCGGGTGGTAGGGGCCGCCGCCGGGCAGTTTGAAGCCCTTGTCGTCCCACGGCTGCACGGCCTTGCCGCCGTTCTTGATCCAGGTCTTGGCGGCCTCGACCGCCTGACCCTTTTCGACCACCTCGTGGACGATGCCTGCGCCCTTGGCGTCGTTCGGACGGAAGGACTTGCCCTCGGTCATGGCCATCATGGCCGGCTGCACGCCGATCAGGCGCGTCAGGCGCTGGGTGCCGCCGCCGCCGGGGAAGAGGCCGACCTTGATCTCGGGCAGGCCCAGCTGGATCTTGTTGTCGTTCTCGACCACGCGATAGTGGCAGGCGAGGGTGAGTTCGAGGCCGCCGCCGAGCGCCAGGCCGTTGATGGCCGCAGCCACCGGCTTGCCGCAGGTTTCCAGCGCGCGCAGGGCGCCGTTCATCTTCCAGCCCGCGTCATAGGCGTCTTGCAGGCTGGCGCCGCCGATCATGCCGCCGGCGATGTCGCCCAGATCGGCGCCGGCGCAGAAGCCCGACGTCTTGCCCGAGGTCAGGACCGCGCCCTTGACGGCGTCATCGGTCTTGATGCGTTCCACCAGCTGCGGAATCTCGGCCATGACGGACGAGGTCAGGGTGTTCATCGAGCGTCCGGGGACGTCGAAGGTGATCAGGGCGATGCCGTCGGCATCGACGTCGATCTTGAAGTTTTCCATGGTCAGTCGCTCCCGATCAGACGCGTTCGATGACGGTGGCGGTGCCCATGCCGCCGCCGATGCACAGGGTGATGAGGGCGGTTTCCTTGTCCGAGCGTTCCAGCTCGTCCAGCACCACGCCGGTGATCATGGCCCCGGTGGCGCCCAGGGGGTGGCCCATGGCGATGGCGCCGCCGCAGACGTTGATCTTGTCGTGCGGGATGTCGAGCGCCTGCATGAAGCGCAGGACGACGGCGGCGAAGGCCTCGTTCAGCTCATAGAGGTCGATGTCGGTCGACTTCATGCCCAGCTTGCCGAGGAGCTTGTTGGTCACGAACTCCGGGCCGGTCAGCATGATCGACGGCTCCGAGCCGATCGAGGCGGCGCCGCGGATCTTGGCGCGCGGCTTCAGGCCCAGGGCCTTGCCGGCTTCCAGCGAGCCGATCAGGACGCCCGCCGAACCGTCGACGATGCCGGACGAGTTGCCGGGGGTGTGGACGTGGTTGACGCGCTCGACCTCGGGGTAGCGCTGGTTGATCACGCTGTCGAAGGCCATCTCGCCCATCATGGCGAAGGAGGGGTTCAGGGCGCCGAGGGTCTGCATGTCCGTGGTCGGACGAATGGTTTCATCACGGTCCAGGCGGACCAGACCCAGCTGGTCCAGCACCGGGATGACCGACTTGCTGAAGCGGCCCTCGGCCCAGGACTGGGCCGAACGCTTGTGGCTCTCGACCGAATAGGCGTCCACGTCGGCGCGGCTGAAGCCCCACTTGGTGGCGATCATGTCGGCGGAGACGCCTTGCGGCACGAAATAGGTGGGGAAGGCGCTGGACGGATCGACCGGCCAGGCGCCGCCGTCCGAGCCCATCGGCACGCGGCTCATGGCCTCGACGCCGCCGCCGACGGCGAAGTCGGCCTCGCCGGACTTCACTTTCGCTGCGGCCATGTTCACGGCTTCCAGACCCGAGGCGCAGAAGCGGTTGACCTGAACGCCCGCCGTGGTCTGGGCCCAGCCGGCGTTCAGCACGGCGGTGCGGGCGATGTCGGCGCCCTGTTCGCTCACCGGCGAGACGCAGCCGAGGATGACGTCGTCGACCTTCGAGGTGTCCAGATCGTTGCGATCACGCAGAGCTTGCAGCACCTGGCTGGCCAGCGACAGGGCGGTGATCTCATGCAGAGAGCCGTCCTTTTTGCCCTTGCCGCGCGGGGTGCGCACGGCGTCGTAGATGTAGGCGTCGGCCATGAAAGATCTCTCTCTTTGGGGTCCCTGACGCTCGGCGCGCGGCGCCTCATAGTTGAGGGACCGGCGCAGTGTCGGGACGGGTCCGAAAATGACACTCGATGCGTAGAAACCCTACGTTTACGTCAACGTCAAGTAACAACCGGCGTGAGCTTGTCGCGAACGTTTCTCACCTAGCTGGGCTGTGGGAACGACTGCGCTGCGGCTTGTCTTCCTAGGGACCATCAACCGGGAGAACCGCCGTGACCCAGACCTATGAAGAGATGGACGCCGTCGCCATGCTGAAGGCCGACCACCGCAAGGTGGAGGAGATCTTCGCCAGTTTCGAGAAGGCGCGCGGCAAGGACCGCAAGAAGGCCCTGGCCGAGCAGGCCTGCCTGGAGCTGAAGGTTCACACCATCATCGAGGAAGAAGTCTTCTATCCGGCCTGTCGCGGCCAGATCGAGGAGGACCTGCTGAACGAAGCCTATGTCGAGCATGACGCGGCCAAGGTGCTGATCAACGACATCGAGGCGGGCGGCCCCGACGAGGCCTTCTACGACGCCAAGGTCAAGGTGCTGTCGGAAATGATCGAGCACCACGTCAAGGAAGAGGAGATGCGCTCCGAGGGCATGTTCAGCCAGGCGCGCGCGGCGGGCCTGGACATGGACGCCCTGGCCGACCGGATGCGGGCGCGCAAGAAGAGCGCCATGGCCCAGTTGAAGGGACACCCGGAAATCCTGGCCGAGACCCACACCTTCCACGGCGAGGACAACGCCTTCGCCATGGTTGACGAACCGATGGCGGGCGACGGCGCGCCCTCGACGATGGAGATGCGGGAGGCGCGCTGACCCCCCGCATATCTAGGGCCTACTGAGAGACGGCGAGCCTGATCAGCTTGCCGTCTTCTTCGTCGGTGATGACCCAGACGGCGCCGTCGGCGGCGACCGCCACGTCGCGGATGCGTTCGTTCAGTCCGGTCAGCAGCCGCTCTTCGCCGACGATGCGGTTGTTCTCCAGCACCAGTCGGGCCAGGTGCTTGCCGCCCAGGCCCGTGACCAGCAGGTTGCCGTTCCAGCCGGGGAACATGGGGCCGCTGTAGAAGGTCATGCCGCCCGGCGCGATGACGGGGTCCCAGTAATAGATGGGCTGTTCCGTGCCCGCCTTGGCCGTCACGGCGGGGATGGGCTGGCCGTTGTATTCGATGCCATAGGCGACGCCCGGCCAGCCGTAGTTCTTGCCCGCCTGATCCAGATTGATCTCGTCGCCGCCGCGCGTGCCGTGCTCGACGGTCCAGATCGCGCCCGTGCCGGGCTGGACCGCGATCCCCTGCATATTGCGGTGGCCCAGGGACCAGATCTCGGGTTTCGCGCCCGCCTGGCCGACGAAGGGGTTGTCGGCGGGGACGCTGCCGTCGGCGTTGATGCGAATGGTCTTGCCCATGTGCGAGCCCAGGTCCTGGGCCTGGGGCCGCATCGGCTTGTCGGAGCGCTCGCCGAGCGTGATGAACAGCTTGCCGTCCGGCGCGAAGGCCAGCGAGGAGCCGAAATGCTTGTCGCCGTCATAGACGGGCAGGGCGCGGAAGATGACCTGGACGTTGTCGACCTTGGTCAGGTCGTCGGACAGGCGGCCGCGCGCGACCGAGGTGGCGTTGCCGCCCTCCCGAGGCTCGGCGTAGCTCCAGTAGATCAGGCGGTCCTGAGCGAAGCTCGGCCCCATGATGACGTCCAGCAGACCGCCCTGGCCGCGCGCATCGACGGCGGGCAGGCCCGTGATCGGGGCGCCGATCTGGCCCTCGGCGCTGATGACCCGCATCCGGCCAGGCTTCTCCGTCACCAGCCACTGGCCGTCCGGCAGCAGGGCCAGGCCCCAGGGATGGACCAGACCCGAAGCCATGACAGCATGGGCCATCGACACGGCGGTCTGGACGCCGGGCGCGCGGGTCTGGCCCTCGAAGGCGGGCTTCTGATCGGGATTGTTGGCAGGGCGGGTTTCGACGGGGGCGCCGGGGGCGGCGGGCGCGTCCTGGCCGTTG
>NZ_JACARP010000266.1:0-308 GCF_013386595.1 Brevundimonas sp. P7753
CTGTTGCTCATCCGTTTGCACAACGCTGATTTATGGAAGTCCTCAGCGCTCGCCGACAGTCCCAATGCGCAGGTTGAGAAGCACGGCAAGTCAGGAAACACTGTCGACAAGCCGCATTTCATCGCAGGACACACGGCGCTCATTCGTGACGCGAGCGATGAACTGGCGACCTACTATTCGAGCCACTTCGGTGTCCCGCCAGCCCTTGCCAGGAAACAGGCCCGAAACGCCGTAAGTGCGCTGATCTCCGGAGCGTACAACCTTTGCGAGTGGGCCTGAGCCAATGGATCGGATCGAGCCCACGAGAC
>NZ_JACARP010000267.1:0-338 GCF_013386595.1 Brevundimonas sp. P7753
GGGCGGGTCTGGCGGCGGCGGCGGCAAGGCCGGGGTCGTGGATCTGGACCTTACCTTCTCCGAGGTTCTCGACGGTCTGGAAGTGGCGATCTTGACCGAAGGCATGATGGCCAACGGCCTGGTGGCCCAGTCCATCGGCGGCGGCGGCGGCGCCGGCGGCTTTAATGTTGTCGGCGGCATCGCCGGGGCCGGTTACGGCTCGGGCACGATCAATGTCGGCATCGGCGGTTCTGGCGGTGCAGGCGGTGACGCCGACACTGTGGACGTGGATCTGACGGGCGCCGTCGTCACCAAGGGCCAGGGCTCGACCGGCGTCACGGCCCAGTCGGTCGGCGGCG
>NZ_JACARP010000268.1:0-308 GCF_013386595.1 Brevundimonas sp. P7753
CGCCAGCACTGGAATGCCAAGCTGCACGCACTGCTCTGCCACGCCCAACAGCACATCGATCGACACGCGCTCCACGCCCGGCATGGACGGCACGGCTTGGCGCACATTGGTGCCTTCCAGGATGAAGACGGGGTAGATGAGGTCGTCGGGAGTGAGGCGCGATTCGCGCATCATGCGGCGGGAGAAATCGTCGCGGCGCATGCGGCGCGGACGATGGTCGGGGAAGCTCGCGATCATTTCAGCAGACCCTAAGAACACACTGTGAAGTTTCGAAACCTTTGTCGCGATTATCCATCCTATGCACGGAC
>NZ_JACARP010000269.1:0-332 GCF_013386595.1 Brevundimonas sp. P7753
ACGTGAAACCGTTGGCGAGCGTGAATGCGAGTTGCGAGATCGGGTTGGCGCCCGCCTCGGCGATGTGGTAGCCCGAGATCGACACCGAGTAGAAATTGCGCACCTGGTGGTGCACGAAATATTCCTGGATATCGCCCATCACCTTGAGCGAAAACTCCGTCGAGAAGATGCAGGTGTTCTGCCCCTGGTCTTCCTTGAGGATGTCGGCCTGCACCGTGCCGCGCACGTTCTGCAGCACCCACGCGCGGATCTTTGCCTCTTCGTCCTGCGGCGGTTCGCGCTGGTTGTCAGCACGGAACCGGGCGAGATTCTGGTCGATGGCGGTGTTCATG
>NZ_JACARP010000270.1:0-446 GCF_013386595.1 Brevundimonas sp. P7753
TCCCCGGGCTGGTCGAGAGCGCAGCCCTGGTGGGGGCGGCGTTGGCGGGCCTGTTGCTGGTCGCCATTGCGGCCAGGGTGCGGGCGCCCGAGGCGCTGATCCTGTTCGGGGTGGCGCTGTCGAGCTTTGCGGGCGCGCTGACGGCCCTGATATTCAACCTGTCGCCGTCGCCCATCGCCTCGGCTGAGGTGATGAACTGGCTGCTGGGCTCGGTGCAGAACCGCAGCTGGATCGACGTGGCCTGGGTGTCGCCGGCGCTGGCGGTGGCCGCTGTCTTTGCGGCGGGGGCGTCGCCGGGCTTGCGGATGCTGACCCTGGGCGAGGAAGCCGCGCGGGCGTCGGGTCTGTCGATGGGACGGATGCGGGTTCTGGCCCTGATCGCCTCGGCGGTCGCAGCGGGGGCGGCGGTGGCCGTGGCCGGAGTGATCGGCTTTGTCGGTCTGGCG